>JAISSC010000067.1 GCA_031273305.1 Flavobacteriaceae bacterium | reverse complement strand
CCATTTCAATAGTTCGTCTGAAAAACGGATAAAGTTCACTGTCAAACTCAAAGAGGGAAGCAGTATAAAACCCCCGTATCCCATATTTTTCATAAACGAATTTACCCATTCCCATCCGATAAGCTCCTACTATGAGTTGTTTTTCGTTATCCCATAAAAATAAATGATGATAAAACTGGTCAAATTCATCCAGATCGAAAGGTTCGTTGGTTCCCTCTCCCACTTCCCTGAATGTCATTTCCCGAAGTCTGCCTATTTCCCTTAATATATTAGGTATTTTTTGAGCTTTAGTAAAAAATACTTCATACTGATAATTGGAGAATAGCTGACAATCAAATTCCCGAAGGATGTCTATTTCCTTTTTTATATCATATTTAGACGTTTCTTCTATGATCGGCTTTACTTCATCTGAATTTGCCGATTTAGACATAGCAGATACGGAAAGAAATTTTATATTCTTAAAAGGATTCTTTTTAGCCGTATAAAAGGCTTTCAGCATATAGACTTTGTTCCGTAAAAAATGCCCGTATTCCTTAGTATCAGTGTATTCTTCCTGTTGTTTTACGGAAATAGGCTTACCGATTCTTATTTGTATAGGCTTTGTTCTTTTTCTTACCATTTCAACAGGTAACATTGCTGTTTGCAGATCAGGGTGTATATCATACATCTTATAGAAAAAGTTACTGTTCTTTGCATGAAAATACATCGGAATCACCGGGACTTTTGCCTTTTGAATAAATTTTAAGCCGCTGAGTGTCCATTCCCTGTCCTGATGTTCCTTAGTTTCCGCATTATAATGAGAAACTTCTCCCGCAGGGAAAATAAACATACAATGACCTTCTTTCAGATAGTGGAGAGCATTTATCAGGCTTTTTTTACTGTCAAAACTATCTTTTCGGGTTTCAAAAGGATTTACCGGAACCACGATATTCTTCAAAGGGTCTATTTTCTGAAGTAAAAAATTAGCCATCATTTTAAAATCGGAGCGTATCTCGGAGAGAATTTTCATGGCAATAATTCCGTCCAACGCACCCAGAGGATGATTGGAAACTATAATAAAAGGGCCTTTTTCAGGAATCCGTTTAAGGTCTTCTTCATGAATCTGGTAAGTGACATTGAAATCTTCCAATAAGGTAGTTAAAAATTCCTTCGTAGGAAGATGCTTTGTTTTATCGTACTCTTTATTTATCGTGTTTATCTTGAAAATCCTCATCAATGTCCATGCAATACCCTTTCCAAAAAAACCTAATTTTTTAAGTTTTAAAACATCCTGTATATTTTCTAAAGAAATTAAACTCATCTTATTCTTTTACAATTACTTGGTATGTCTCTTTTACAAGTTGTTCCAATAACACCTTTTTTTCTTTAATGAAATTACGTTGAATTTCCGAATTAGAATGTCTAATCGTATATAAAGATACATTTTTAATTATATTCAACTCAAAAAAACTTTCCAGGTTTTTAATTAAAATATCAATAGTGCCAAATTTATCTTCCACACATAAAGAAACAGAAATGGCGGAAACGCTTATCATGTTTACCTTAATATTTTGTGCGGAAAGACAATTGAAAATAGTACTCAGGTTTTCTTCCTGCATAAATGAAAAATCACGAGAAGAAACGGTGAGTAAATGTTCGTTCTTCTTCAGGATAAAACAGGGTATATTAGGATTAATGGATACACCTCTCCTAACGGAAGTACCCGGCTTTTCCGGCTCTAAGAAAGAACGGACAAAAAACGGAATTTCTTTTCGTAATAAAGGCTGTATCGTCTTCGGATGAATCACAGAAGCTCCGTAAAAAGCCAGTTCAACAGCTTCTTCATAAGAAATGGAGTTTAATAACCGGGCATCTTTAAAATATCCGGGATCAGCGTTCATGATTCCCGGAACGTTTTTCCATATAGTTACCTTTTCGGCATTCAGGCAATAAGCGATGATTGCAGCCGAATAGTCGGAGCCTTCCCGTCCTAAGGTTACAGTAAAACAATTCGGGTCGGAAGCTAAAAAACCCTGAGTTACATATATTTTGGATGTATCAAAATTTTCAAACTGTTTCTGAGTGAGTTTCCAGTTGATCTTTCCCTCCCGATAATTACTATCGGATTTAATATAATCCCTTATATCTAACCAGGTGTTTACAATTCCCGAAAAATTGAGGTAAGCACTTACCATTTTAGTGGAGATCAGCTCACCACAGCTTATTACCTGATCATATACAAAGTTGTAATTAAGAGATTTATTCCTCCGGAGGAATGAAATTATATCGGAGAAGAAGACTTTAATATCCTCAAAAATATCATCCTCTTCCGGGAAGAGGTTCTTAGCTATTTCCAAATGATAATTCTCAATCTTTTCAATGATAGGAATATAATCTCGTTTTTCAAAATAAGCCGCTACCACCTCTTCTAACGCATTAGTGGTTTTTCCCATTGCAGAGGTAACAATAACGGTAGAATCATATCCTGCGGTGTTTAATACGGTTATTATATTACGTATATTTTCAGCGTTTTGTACGGATGCACCTCCAAACTTATAAACTTTCATAAAACAAATAAGAGTTAGTTCATTTTCAGCCGAAAAACAGGAAACTTGCCTGTCTTTGCTTTTTCAGTTATATTTGAGCCTGATTTTTTATGTACAGCTAATTTTTGTATCATAGAATAATTTTGGGAACTAACTCATAAGACATTGATTTTACGATTTTTATTTCACTGTCAGTTAACATACTAAGTTTTATAGTTAAAAAAATTGCTAACAAAGGTATGAAAAACTAAAGATTACTAAGAAAATAAGTTGAAAAATCAATATATTTGAATCGGCATAAACCACTAAATTTTATAAGAGATGAAAACCACAAGTCCACTAACCTTAGGAGAGTTTATTATAGATAAACAAGCAGATTTTCAGTATACTTCCGGAGAGTTGTCCCGCCTTTTAAGCGCAATAAGACTAGCCGCCAAAGTAGTTAATCAGGAAGTTAACAAAGCCGGATTGGTTGATATTATCGGGGCGATGGGGAACCAGAATGTGCAAGGAGAAGAACAACAAAAACTGGACGTTTTCGCCAATGAAGTTTTTATCGCTGCTTTGAACAACCGCGAAGTAGTTTGTGGAATTGCCTCGGAAGAAAATGAGGATTTTATTAGCGTAAGACCCGGAGAAAATTCCCAAAAAAGCAAATATGTTGTGTTAATAGACCCTCTGGACGGCTCATCAAACATAGATGTAAACGTAAACGTAGGAACTATTTTTTCCATTTACCGAAGAATTTCTCCGGATGGAACTCCGGTGCAGCTGGAAGATTTTTTACAACCCGGAAATAAACAGGTTGCTGCCGGTTATGTAGTATACGGCTCTTCCACCATGTTGGTATACACGACCGGATGTGGAGTAAACGGATTTACGCTGGACCCTGCATTAGGCGTATTTTATCTTTCCCACCCGGATATAAAAATTCCGTTCAAAGGAAAAATTTATTCCATCAATGAGGGGAATTATATCAAGTTTCCTCAGGGAATAAAAGATTATATTAAGTATTGTCAGGAAGAGAAAGAAGACCGTCCGTATACTTCCCGGTATATAGGTTCTTTAGTAGCTGATTTTCACAGAAATATGCTGAAAGGAGGAGTTTATTTATATCCGTCCTATTCCCATGCACCGAAAGGAAAATTGCGTTTATTGTATGAATGTAACCCGATGGCATTCCTTGCAGAACAGGCAGGAGGAAAAGCCAGTGACGGTTTCACGAGGATTATGGACCTTAATCCGACCGAGTTGCATGAAAGAACCCCTTTTGTCTGCGGTTCCATAGAGATGGTAGAAAAAGTGGAGGAATTTATGGAAAACGCAAGAAGAAACCAATAAACCTAATTTTTGCGAGGAACAACGATGTAGAGACGTCCACTTGGGCATCTCCACAATCGCAATAGCCACAATAACCTCACGTAAAGCAAGTTACGTCTCGTAATTGCAGAGCACAGGAGCCTGTCATTGAGAGGCGAAGCCGAAGCAATCTCATCCTATTGCGAGGAGGCACGACGAAGCAAACCATACGTTATAAGGTTGCCTGTTGAGGTTGCTTCGCTGCGCTCGCAATGGGTAGATTGCCACGCTTCTGTTTTTGCGAGGAGGTACGACGTGGCAATCTGTTCCGCTCGCAAAGACGTCACGCACAGGGAGTTAACCTGTCATTGAGAGGCGAAGCCGAAGCAATCTCATCCTATTGCGAGCGTAGCGAAGCAAAGACACGTTATAAGGTCGTTTGTCGTTGAAGTTGCTTCACTGCGTTCCGCTCGCAAAAAACCTTGTCAGGATTTGGGTTCCTGACAAGGTTAGGTTGGGGGTGTGATTTAAAATTAGAGTTGATTTATTGTTTCACAATATTAAAGGTTCTTGTTTGTTCATCGGTTTTTACTCTTACCACGTAAACTCCTTTTGCCAGACCTGCAACACTTACTTGCGTAAGGGATGTTTTTGCGCTTTGGTTGATAATAAGTTTTCCGCTTAGGTCAAAGATCTGTACATTTTGCACGTTTTCCGAGCCTTTGAAGTACAAAACATCTCTCACCGGATTAGGATAATAAGAAAACAACGCTGCCTTGTCTACTTCGGATATTCCCATTGCGCCTTTTTTTACCGTGATTGCAGTAGCAGGGCTTTCACAGTTATTAACGGTTTGGGTAACATAGTAAGTAGTATTATCCGTTAATGATGCATCTTTAGTAAGTTTAGAGCTAAATGTCAGTGCTTCGTCTGTATACCAATTCAGTTCTGCTCCTGTTTCGGCACTTACCTCTAAGTCTGCAAGCGTATCGCCATCTTCAAATTCCTGTTCGGCTGCTGCTTCGGGTGCTTCAGGGCAAGGGGCAGCAAACTCAACTCTCCATTTAACGGTGTTATCTGTATCTGTATAGTTATGCTGTGTAAAAGAAACATCTACATCCGGTCCCGAAAAAGGAAGTATTGGCTCTTCTTCTATATTGGCAGGTACCTGTCTAATTAACTCCCCAAATAAAGAAAGGCTGCCGTCAGGTTTGGCATATATGGAACCGGGATTAACCCATATACCATTTGATGATTTCGGATTTTCGTAAGAAGGTCCCGTTGGCCCTAAAAACCTTTGCCAGATAACGTTACCGTTTTCACTGTTGAGTTTGTTTAAAAGAATATTAGCTACTGTCGCACCTGAAGTTTGATAACCGGACAATTCATTAGAACCCGTACGAATTAAAGTAATAATATGTCCGTCCGGTGTTATGGCTAGCCCATGATTTGTATATGTAGGTGGTTGTTCGGTTCCCACACCTCCTAATGTTTTTTCCCAAGCAAGCTCTCCGTTTTTTGTTAATTTGATTACCCAAGCATCCGAAGAACCACCATTGAATGTAGATACATCCCCGTCAAGGGAATCGGTATAACCTAAGATGATATAACTTTCGTCAGGTAACTGGGCAATACTCCCACCACTATCATCCAGATAATCTTTACCACTTCCACCTAATGTTTTTTGCCATGTAATATCTCCGTTCGCATCCAGTTTTAACACCCATATATCATTATGTCCGTGATGTCCTGTTACACCGCCTTCCTGAGACTTTATATCACCTGCTACCAAATATCCTCCGTCCCGGGTTTGAATGACTCTGTGAGGGCTGTTTTTTGCATCAAACGGATTAGGACTTGGATTAGGTCCTCCATAGGTTTTCAGCCATTCAATAGCTCCTTCAGCATCTGTTTTTAAGATGTACCAGTTTTGTGCATCACCGTAATTTTTAATTCCTGCAAAATCCCCATCTTCTGAGGTAGTATGTCCTATAACCAGATAGCCTTCGTCTGTGGTAGTAACAACATCTGTTCCGTAATCATTACCTGTACCTCCATAATTTTTAATCCATTCTATGTTAAGTTCACTATCGTATTTGATCAGAGTGGCATCACGTGTAGTCCCCGTACCTTTGTTAGTGATAACAGGAGTTCCGCTATCTGAAATATTTCCCCTGATTTGACCTGTTATTATAAAACCACCGTCAGGCGTGGGTTTGGGAGTGAGACCGCTCCATACTTCATACCAACCTGAACTATAACTAAAAGTATAAATAGTATTGAGATTAGTAGCTTTATTAATTATAACCCCATTATCATCTAAAAAACAAAAATTACCTCCTCCGCTTATATACCCTCCATCGGGAAGAGGTGCCATACATGTTCCGAGAGTTGTATTATCAGAACTTCTTATTATCCCCCACTGTATGGGTGGGGCGATTTGGGCAGTTATTGATAACGGAAAAATAAACAAGGATAGTACAAAAGTATTTAGTATATATAGTTTTTTCATATTTAAATATTTAATGATTATATTAATTTTGATTTAATTTTAAATAATTAAGGAAAAACGTAGCGGAGCGAGGCTCCGCCACTCCCTGAGGGTTGCGGTTTACCGCACGGTCTCTACACAGGATGCCTTGTGGGGTAATACCGCCATTCCTGACGGTCTACCTGCCCAGTTTTATTGTTTGGTATTCTTTTCATATCTTGGTATATTATTAAAGGTTGAACACTTAATTGATCAACTAATTTAGAATAAGTCGTTATCTATTATTCCATGCCAAATGTATACATAAATATCTAAAGTCATTCAGGATAAAGACATG
>JAISSC010000047.1 GCA_031273305.1 Flavobacteriaceae bacterium | reverse complement strand
GCAACATGTTGAGACATAATAAGTTAACCTGTCATTGCGAACCGCAGGTGAAGCAATCTCATCTTATTGCAAGGAGGTACGACGAAGCAACATGTTGAGACATAATAAGTTAACCTGTCATTGCGAACCGCAGGTGAAGCAATCTCATCTTATTGCAAGGAGGTACGACGTGGCAAACCATACGTTATAAGGTTGCCTGTTGAGGTTGCTGCACTTCGTTTGCAATGGGTAGATTGCCACGCTCCACTACGTTCCGCTCGCAAAGACGTCACGCACAGTTAGTTACATTCGCAAAAACACTCATATGGTCGTCCCTTAAATTGATCTCAGGTTAAATAAGGGATTATTTAAAAAGTTCCCTTGCCTGTTGTCGGGCGGTTTCCGTGATGTTTGAACCACTAAGAAGCTGGGCAATTTCTTCTATCCTTTCTTCATGGGTGAGCAATCGAACCTGTGTGATGGTTTCACCCTTAGATTCTGCTTTCTCTACCTTAAACTGGGAGTTTCCTTTTGCCGCTACCTGAGGCAGGTGTGTGATTACGATTACCTGCATGGTTTTGGACATTTCCTGCATCAGTTTTCCCATTTCGTTGGCAATACGTCCGGAAACGCCTGCATCGATCTCATCCAGAATTAAGGTCGGGAGGTCTTCCGTTTCTGCCATGATTTTTTTTATGGCAAGCATGAATCGTGAACGCTCTCCGCCTGAGATGGCTTTTGCCAGAGGCTGGATGTTTATTCCCGCATTAGCCGAGAATAAAACAGATATACGATCCGTTCCTGTAGAAGTAAAATCTCCGGTTTCATGAATTTCGATTTTGATTCGGGTTTTTTCCATCCCTAAGCGGGTTAGAATATCCAGAATTTTATTTTCCAAAACCTGTATATTCAAAGCTCTTTGATTATGCAGTTCCTGTGCATATTGGGTGAGCTGTGCAGAAAGTTTTTGTATATTGATTTCCGAATTTAAGATAAGGGTTTCCAGATTGGATATATTTGAAGTCTCTTTTGCAAGAGTATTCCGTATTTCTTTCAACGCCTCTGTGTCTGCAACCTTATGTTTCTGAAACAGAGAATTGAGCAGGTTTATCTTCTGAGTAAGTTCTTCGAATCGTGACGGGTTGAAGTCTAACTTTTCCATAAGAAAGTCCGATTCGGAGGAAATATCCTGTAGTTCCAACTTTATACTGCCGATTCTCTCCGATAGTTTTTCCAACTCGGAAGAAAACCGTCCGCCTTTATCCATACGAGAATGTATTTCTTGTATCTGGGATAAAATACCCAATTCCTCATCACTTAAGATTTGTTTCGTTTCAGAGAGGATTTGGAGCAGGTATTCCGAATTTTTCATAAGGTTCATTTCCTCCTCCAGGTCGGAAAATCGGATAGTATCCAAATCTGCTCTTTCCAACTCTTCCAGCAAATAGTTTTTATATTCCTGCTCCTGTGTCCCCGATTGTAATTTTTCTTTTAAAGAATGGAGTTTTTTCTTATCGGAGATGTATTGGATAAAAACGGTTTTATAAATATCCAAATCGGGTGAAATTCCTGAAAAACTATCCAATAGATTTAACTGGAATTTTTCGTTTACCAGTTCGGAAGTTTCAAACTGGGAATGAATATCAATTAACTGTCCGGACAGGTTTTGTAGAATATCCAGTGTAACCGGAGAATCATTGATAAAGGCTCTGGATTTACCCGATGGTAAGATTTCCCTTCTTATAAGGGTATTCTCGTCAAAATCCAGTTCATTTTGGATAAAAAACTCCGAAAACAGAGAAGAACTTAGTTTAAATTCCGCTTCCACAAAACATTTTTCCTGAGGGTTTTTCAGGGATTTTAAGTCTGCTCGTTCGCCTAAAACCAGTTTTAAAGCACCCAGAATAATGGACTTTCCGGCTCCGGTCTCACCCGTTATGGTGATCATCCCCGCAGGTAAATCCATATTCAGATTATCTATCAATGCATAATTACGGATTGATAAATGGGTTAGCATATAGTTTTAATTTTTAATTTTATCCCAATACTCATTATTGTTTATCGGGTTGATGTTTTGCAATAAGGTCTTTAATTCGGTCATGTTTGCTGCGGTAACTGCTGCTCCTCCGGAAAAGATATTTTTGATCTCTTCTCTTTTGGCTGTTAAGAAAATATCCAGAGGATAGAACTGATAATTGGCTGAATAGGTTTTTAACTTTAATAAATTGGCAGCTATGGTGGTTTTTGATTGTAATTCGTTGGAAGCCATATTATCCAGCCCCAAACGATGATATTGATAAGAGATACCCCTCAGCGCATTTGATTTTTCGTCGGTAATATCTGTAATAATTCCTCCTCTGGTTCTTGGGCCGTCAAAAGAATTCCATCCGTCATATCCCTGATTCATTGAATTATCTGCGATTTTTTTAGCCGTAGTGAAGTATTCGGTTCCACCTCTTTGAGAAAAGGTATCAGCATCGTAACCTAATATCATATAAACATAAAAAGTAATTACATCTATCAGGTTTTTTCCGCTGAATCTTCGGTCATTAAAGGTTAAATTTTCAGATTCCAGATAAGCAAAGGTAAAGTCGGTATCCTGATAGTTTAAAACCGGAGTGGTGTAAGTGGAATTATAAACCGGACGTGCGGACTGGATAAAAATAGTAGCTTTGAATTGATCCGATGAAAGCCTCTCATCAATAGTAATTCCAAAAGTGCATTTTATCCTTTCTTGTAAAGACAGTTGTTTCCCCGTCCAGCTTGTGGTGTTGATGAAGTCTTTTAAGCTCTTTTGCAAAGTAGTAAAAACCTGATTGTTAGAGCCTTTAACCTTATCGTAGTTCACAATCACTTCTGCCAGTAGTTCCTGAGAATAACTGAAAGCGGGGAGTATAAGCACTAAAAAAACTAAAGATAACCGCTTCATATGTTTGGGTTTAAATTCTTGTATTTATGTATTTTAAAATATCTTCTGCTACTTTCTCCTTTGATTTTAGAGGAAATACTTCTTTTTTTTCGTCCTTATCAAATATAGTAATTTTATTCGTTTCCGATTGAAATCCTGCTCCTTTATCCTGTAAAGAGTTAAGTACAATAGCATCCAAATTCTTCTTTCTCAACTTTTTCAGGGCATTTTTTTCCTCATCGGTGGTTTCCAGAGCAAAACCAACTAAAAACTGATGATTTTTATTGTTGCCCATATATAAGAGTATATCTTTATTTTTCACCAAATTTAAGGTAAAAAAGTCATCCTCTTTTTTTATTTTGTCTTTGGAGATGGATTCCGGTCTGTAATCGGATACGGCTGCCGCCATAATGGCTATATCCATTTCAGAATAGTAATCGAAAACAGCCCGATACATTTCCTGAGAGGATATTACATCTATCCTTCGGATGGAAGAAGAGGCAGGAAGTTTCTGGCAGGTAGGACCTGTTATTAAAATTACTTCCGCACCCAGTTTTTCTGCGGCTTTGGCGAGTTCAAAACCCATTTTCCCCGAAGAATGATTCCCGATGAACCGCACAGGGTCAATAGCCTCATAAGTAGGTCCCGCAGTGATTAGTATTTTCTTACCCGGCAGTACTAATTTCTCTTTTATGAAATTCTCCATAAAAGAAACAATTTCTTCCGGTTCAGACATTCTTCCTTCACCGTCCAGTCCGCTGGCTAATTCTCCTTTGTTGGGAGGAATGAGAACATCTCCTTTTTGTTGAAGAATTTTAATATTTTCCTGATTGGACGGATTTTTATACATATCCAAATCCATAGCGGGAGCAAAGAAAACTGTGGTTTTTGCAGATAAGTAGGTGGCAATGGCAAGATTGTCCGCTTCCGCACTTGCCATTTTAGACAGCGTATTGGACGTTGCAGGGGCAATCAGGACATAATCGGAGCTTAAAGCCAACTCTACATGATTGTTCCATTCTCCTGTTTTTTCTTTGAAAAATTCAGTATATACAGGATTCTTGGATAAAGTAGAAAGAGTGAGCGGAGTAACGAAATCATGAGCACTTGGCGTCATAATTATCTGAACTTCAGCTCCTTTTTTTATGAATAGCCTTACAAGGAAAGATGTTTTATACGCTGCAATTCCGCCAGTTATTATCAATAGTATCTTTTTCCCTTGTAAAACTGACATAGAAAAAAATTAATTTACTGTGGGTCTGTTTTTCTGAAATAAACTTCATTGTTTAACCATTCCTGTATGGCTATCAATGCGGGTTTAGGTAATCTTTCATAATATTTGGAAACCTCGATCTGTTCTCTGTTTTCAAATATCTCATCTAAAGAATCGCTGTTAGAAGCAAATTCATCTAATTTCTGATTTAGATCGTTTTTAATAATGGTATTTATCTGTTCTGCTCTTTTACCGATTATTACTATGGCTTCATAAATGTTACCTACCTTACTTTCAATTTCTTCCTTATTAAAAGTGATGGTTGTAGCGGGTGCATTTAAATCTCTTAAATTCATATGGTTGATGCTGGATTATTAAAATTAACTGATTTTATTTTTCTCTTTATCTTTTCTTTTTTCTTCTGATTGAGGGTTGTCATCCGACTGTGAGTTGTCGGCAGCTTCCTTTATTGCATTTTCTCTGGTTTGATAAGTTATCCGGGCATTATCCAAACGGTTATTTAGTCGTTTAGCCTCATCCGAATAACCGGAATTTGGGAATAATCGGATAAAATTATTATAAGAGTTAACGGCATCGTTGATACGGTCGTTTTGTAAACGATGTATGGAGTTAGCCGCAAGCTCGGTTTTAGCCCGTAATAAATAAATTAAGACCTCTTCTCTTAACTTGGTATCCGGAAAGTCTTCCAACACGTTGTCAAAAGAGATAATAGCAGCCTTATATTCTGTTATCTTATAAAGGGTTTTTGCATTTTCAAACGCTTTCTTCTCCAACTTTCTGGTCAGGTCGTCCATCATCCGGTTACATTCGGCTATCTTGTCGGAATTAGGATACGTATCAATATAAGATTGTAATTCTATTAAAGCATCATGGGTATTGGTCTGATCCAGATTATAATCAGGAGAGTCCACGTAATGACAATAAGCTATCATATAAGCAGCGTCATGCGCCCTTGAATCTTTAGGATAGGACAACACGAAATTTTTAAACTGATGGGCAGCCAGTCTGTAATTTTTATCGAGATAATTCAGATAAGCATTTCGGTAAGCCACTTCCGGAGCTTCATCGGTTCCTACGACAAACTTTGTTGCATATTCATATAAACTGATGGCTTGAGTGTATCTCTTTTTTGTTTCATATTCTTCAGCTACTTTCAATATGAAATCCTTATCAGTACTTTTTAAAGCCTGATTTAACCTCTTTTCACAACTTACCAAAAGGAGGAATGATAAACCTGTCAGAATTATTCTTTTCATCAGTTTGCAAAATTACATTTTTTTAACATTCTAAACAAATAAATAAAATAACGGGTTAATTTCAAAAATAGTGTTTAAAGGATAGTTAAAAAAGTTTATCGTTTTTTATGGGAACAATCAGGCTAAAACCGAAATTTTATCCAATTCTTTTTCGATTTTGGCTGTCAGTTCCCGTGATGCAGGAACCAATGGTAGCCGTGTATAAGGCTGACATATTCCTTTTAAAGATAATAAGGCTTTTATTCCTGCCGGATTCCCCTCAACGAAAATAAGCCGGAACAGGTTTTGAAGCCGGTAGTGGATTTTGTAAGCATCATCTACCTTTCTTTCCAATCCCCGATGGATCATTGCAGAAACCTGTTCGGGAAGTCCCTGTCCGATAACGGAAATAACTCCGCTTCCGCCAGCCAAAGTCATGGGTAGGGCAAATTCATCATCTCCGGAAGTTACTATAAAATCGGATGGTTTATCTTTAATTATATCCGTTGATTGTGAGAAATGAGAGGATGCTTCTTTAATTGCAACGATATTTTTGCAGTCATTAGCCAGTCTGAGAGTGGTGGAAGCCTCCACGTTGGAGGACGTCCTCCCCGGTACATTATAAATAATAACAGGTTTGGTGCTGTTTTCCGAAATAGCCTTATAATGTTGATAGATACCTTCCTGAGTAGGTTTGTTATAATAAGGAGATATGGAAAGGATAGCAGCAAAGTCATCCAAATCAGCGGACTGTATTTGTCTTATTACTTCTGCGGTATTGTTTCCTCCAATTCCCAGTACTAAAGGTAAGCGGTTGTTGTTACTCTTCTTTATACGATCTATCACCTGTTTTTTCTCGGTTTCGTTCAGGGTTGCACTTTCTGCAGTTGTTCCCAACACAACCAGATAATCAACGCCACCTTCAATGGTGTAATTGACTAATTTATCTAAAGAAGGAAAATCAACCGTTCCGTCTTTATTAAAAGGCGTAACCAGAGCCACACCCAAGCCTTGTAATGATTTCATAAGGGTAACAAATTTTTATCTTTTTTTGAAAAGTAAAAATACTATTAATTTTTCAATCTATGCAAAATAATTTTTGGATATATGTAAATTCAGTTAATGAGCGCAACATCGGGCTAAATGGTATAAAAAATTTGTTTAGGATTTGCTTAATTTTTATTCGATTATTAGCTTATAAAAGAATATTACAAAATAATATTATAGTTGTATAAAATAATTTACTATATTTGTATTATCATAATACAAAACCCATTGCTATGAAAAAGATAAAGTATTATGGATTAGGTTTTTTAATCCTGTTTATGTCCTGTTTCTCTTTGGCTCAAAGCGTATCGGAAAGTACAGCCAGAACCGTTGCGCAAAATTTTATAAATTCCAAATCCGATGCTGCTCAAAAAAAGTCGGTTGATTTGGTAAATATCACCGCTGATATTGATGCTAAGTATGATGGCTTTTATATTTTTAAAAACAGTCTGGGAAACGGTTTTTATATGATTTCTTCGGAGTATGGAAATCATCCGGTATTAGGATATTCCGACGATACTACTATTTCTTCCTCATCCGAAGAAATATCTCCCGGATTTTTATATTTTCTTGACTGGTATCAATCTGTAAATGAGGATTTAAGGAATAGTAGTTTGAAATCAAAGGGAACCGGCGAAGAAGATGAGTTGAGTTCTAAGATCAAAAAAGAATGGGAAGTTTTATTATCCTCCGGAGGAAACAATTACCCTTTAGGAGCTAAAACAACGGCTACCGCCGTTACTCCCATGATTGAAACCAAATGGAATCAGTATGCTCCATACAATCAAAATACTCCTAAAACTTACGAAGATAAACCCACAGTTACAGGTTGTGTTGCCACAGCCATGTCTCAGATAATGAAATTCTGGAATTATCCGACAACGGGAACGGGAAGCAAGACCTACACAATTCCTAATACCTATTACGATTGGCAGGGAAAAGAACTGTCTGCAAATTTTGAAAGTGTCACTTATGATTGGGATAATATGCAACTGTTGACTTCATCATTTACTACTCCGACACAAAGAAATGCCGTAGCAACTTTAATGTCACACACGGGTATTTCAGTGTCTATGGCGTATGGGGTTGATGGTTCCGGTGCATCTAACTATAATGCATATACTGCTTTTAGAAACTATTTTAAATACCATAATGCAACTTATGTATCAAAAAGTAGTAAACCCGGTATGGAATGGCTGAACTTAATTAAAGACCAGATCACAAAAGAGTTACCTGTATATTTTTCAGGTACTGATACCGCACAAAATATAGGTCATGCTTTTATTGCCGATGGCTATGATTCCAATGACAAGATTCACTTTAATTTTGGATGGGGCGGCTCTTACGATGCATATTTTACTATTACTGAGCCTAAGCCTTCCGGTTATAATTTTTCAGCAGGTCAGGCTGCCATAGTCAATATTTATCCTGATAATATACGATGTGGTGTTCCTATGAATTTATCTGTATCCAGCGTTACCGACAGCGGAGCGGTATTAACCTGGACAGCGATATATGAAGCCTCAGGTTATACGGTAGAGTACAAGGCTGCTGATGCTTCCGACTGGATACCGGTTACTACTACAAATCTTTCTTATGCTATATCCGGATTGGCTAACAATACCACCTACAACTGGAGAGTGAAGACCAATTGTTCTTCTTCCGATTCGGAATATGCCACCGGAAGTGATTTTACTACACCATTATATTGCCTCTCACGAGCACTTAATGCAGTCGAGATAAATATCTCTAAGGTAGAGTTTGGAAGTATTGACAATACCTCCGCAACCACAGGAACAGTAGTTGCCGGATATGAAGATTTTACAACAATATCTACCGATGTAACCAAAGGAGAAACGTATACCATTACCATCACTCCTTGGTGGAAATCTGCTGTTCCCTATTCTGAAGGATATGCGGTATTTATAGACTACAATGGTGATGGGGTTTTCAGTAATGATGAAATCGCATGGACACAAGAGCCTACTACGGAGACTCAGGTATCAGGAGACATTACTATTCCTGCTACTGCCTTATCCGGAGAGACCCGAATGAGAGTTTCCGTGAAAAACGGCGGAATACCCGGACCCTGTGAAATATTTGACAGGGGTCAGGTGGAAGATTATACTGTGAATATAAAAGATAATTTAGGAACTGATGACGTACAAATCAACAGTACTTCAAGCACATTGTATCCGAACCCTGTTAGAGATATATTATATATAAGAGGTATAAATCCGGATAATGCTGAGTATACTAAGGTAACAATTATCGACAGAAACGGAAAGATAGTAAAAACAACTCAGGCTAAAGTAGGAGACGTTATCGAAGTTAATGTATCTGATCTTTCTCCAAGTATTTATTATCTGAATATTTTAGGCGAAAGTTATAAATTCCTCAAGATAGATAAATAACCATGTTTATGCCTGTCAAATCTAACCTTATAAAGTATCGTTATGTATAATAATTTCTTATCCCGAACCACCACATGACGAAAATCATATAACCCTTTGAAATACAATCGGTAATGAGGTTTTTTGTCATTTTTTACGTGTTTATTGCCTGATATATAAGGACTTATGATAAGATAAGGTTGCTACGGCTTTGCTTCAAAAAGACAGGCATAACAGGTTAAATCTATTAATTTTAGCTCATAAAGGAATATTTGAAAATAATATTATAGCTATTATAAAATAAATTAATATATTTGGGTTGTATAATCACAAAAAAAAGGTCATCATGAAAAAGTTAAAGTATTATGGATTAAGTTTTTTAATCCTGTTTATGTTCTGTTTCTCTCCGGCTCAAAGTGTGTCAGAAAGTACAGCCAAAATTGTTGCGCAAAATTTTATAAATTCCAAATCCGATGCTGCTCAAAAAAAGCCGGTTGACCTGGTAAATATCACCCCTGATATTGATGCCAAGTATGACGGCTTTTATATTTTTAAAAACAGCTTGGGAAATGGTTTTTATATCATTTCTTCGGAGTATGGAAATCATCCGGTATTAGGGTATTCAAATGATACTACTATCTCTCCCTACGGAGAAATATCTCCCGGATTTTTATATATTCTTGACTGGTATCAGTCTGTAAATGAGGGTTTACGGAAAAGCAGTTTGAAATCAAAGGGAACCGGCGATGAGGAAGAGTTGAGTTCTAAGATTAAAAAAGAATGGGAAGTTTTATTATCCTCCGGAGGAAATAATAACCCTTTAGGAGCTAAATCAACAGAGAGCGAAGTTTCTCCCCTGATTGAAACCACATGGGCTCAAGGCACTCCATACAACCAAAATACTCCGAGAACTGACGAAGAACAACCCACAGTCACAGGCTGTATTGCCACAGCCATGTCTCAGATAATGAAATTCTGGAATCATCCGACAACCGGAACGGGAAGCAAGACCTACACAATTCCTAATACCTATTACGATTGGCATGGAAAAGAACTGACTGTAGATTTTGAAAGTATCACTTATGATTGGGATAATATGCCAAACTCGCTAACTTCATCATCTACTACGGTAGAAAAAGATGCCGTAGCAACTTTGATGTATCATACGGGTGTTTCAGTGGATATGGAATACGGGGTTGATGCCTCCGCTGCATATGATGCTAATGCATATACTGCTTTTAGAAACTATTTTAAATACCACAATGCAACTTATGTATCGAGAGGTAGTAAAACCGATGCGGAATGGTTAAATTTGATTAAAGACCAGATCACAAAAGGGTTTCCTGTATTTTTTGCAGGTACTGATACTGCACAAGATGTCGGTCATGCTTTTATTGCCGATGGCTATGATCCTGATGATCTTATCCACTTTAATTTTGGATGGGGAGGCTATCAGGATGGGTATTTTACTATTACTGAACCTAATCCTTTAGATTATAATTTTTCAGCAGATCAGGCTGCCATAGTCAATATTTATCCTGATAATACACGATGTGGTACTCCTGTGAATTTATCTGTATCCAACGTTACCGACAAAAAAGCAAGATTGAGTTGGACAGCAATATCTGAGGCTTCAAGTTATACGGTAGAGTACAAGGCTGCTGGTGCTTCCGACTGGATACCGGTTACTACTACAAGTCTTTATTATAATCTATCCGGATTGACTAACAATACCACCTACAACTGGAGAGTGAAGACCAATTGTTCTTCTTCCGATAGTTCAGAATATACTGCCGAAAGTGAGTTTACTACATCATTATATTGCATCTCGCTAGATATTAATGCATTAGGGGAAAGAATTTCTAATGTAGAGTTTGGAAGTATTAACAATGCCTCCACAGGAACTAACGGATATGAAGACTTTACTTCAGAATCTACCAATCTAACCAAAGGAGCAAGCTATGATATCTCAATCGCCCACGAGGCTTATGCGATGAATTATCAAGAGGCTTATGTGGTATTTATAGACTATAATCATGACGGAGATTTCGATGATGAGGGTGAAACCGTATGGACAAGAGAGCATACTGCGATATCTACGGTGTCCGGAACCATTACTATTCCTGCCACTGCCTTATCCGGAGTTACCCGAATGAGGGTTTCCATGAAACATTATGCCACCGATGGCAGCAGTGGCAACGAAATACCCGGACCTTGTGAAACATTTGGTGGTCAGGTGGAGGATTATACTGTGAATATAGAAGATAATTTAGGAACTGATGATGTACAGGCTAAAAGTACTTCAAGCACGTTGTATCCGAACCCTGTTAGAGATATATTATATATAAGAGGTATAGATACAGGTAATGCTGAATATACTAAGGTAACGATTATTGACAGGAACGGAAGAACAGTAAAAACAACTCAGGCTAGAGTAGGAGACGTTATCGAAGTGAATGTATCTGATCTTTCTCCAAGTATTTATTATCTGAATATTTTAGGTGAAAGTTATAAATTCATTAAGATAAATAAATAATCATACGGTTAATATGGCTGTCTGAATTTATAAGAATTAGATAGAAGAAAGTAGAAATGTTAAGGTATCTATCCCGTCCGGATAGTCAGAGAGTTTAGGATTCTGTGACTGACCGAAAGGGATAGTATCTAAATCTTCAATATCTTCGTTGGAGACAACGCATTGTATTTTTGGTCTATTCCTTGAAACAAACAGTTTCACTGCCGGAATAAGAATATAATTAGTTTTGTAATATAATACCCCGACAGGGCTGAATAATTCATCGGATTTTTTTAAGAGGAAAAAATTATTATCCCAGAAGGTATTTTTATTCATCAGATAAATAGCCTTGTTATAATCGTAGTTATTGGCATATTTATTATGATTGATAATGTCCTCATGGTGCAGGAAAGCATCAAAAAGTCTGTCCATATTATAAGTTCGGGGAATAATTATTTGAGAAACGTTCCTGCATCCTAGTCCGAAATAAGTAAAAACGTCGTTGGAAAAAGCCAGTAATTCTTCGTCTGTTTCGTTACCTGTAAGGACAGCCACGCCGGTTCGATTTTTCCTGATGATATGTGGAACGTTTTTAAAATAGTGTTCAAAATATCTTGCGGTGTTATTGCTTCCTGTAGAGAGCACAACATCGTATTCTTTTAGTATTTCAACGAACTCAAACTCAATTTCTTCGCAAAATTCTTTCCATAGGTTTAAGAAAAAAGGAATGAGTACGTTATCTTTGGAAGATAGTTTAATATTGGCTTTGTATCCGGTTAATAAAACGCAGAGACAATCATGAAATCCTACCATAGGAATATTCCCGGCCAGGATAAGTCCGGCTGTTTTAGAATTGTGTTCGGGAATGGGATAATGTGATAACCAGTTGGAAATGTTATCATAAGTGAGAGTATTACTCCAGTATTCAAAAGCAAACAGAACATTTTTTTTGGTAAACCACGGATTCCTTATTTCAGCTAAATTGATAATGTTTTCAAATTCGGAATATGTGGGAGTATTTAAACTCTCTTTTTTGATAAATTGGTGCAAAATATTTCTAACACCTACTAACGATTTGATTCTTTGTTCTAAACTCATTTTTCTTGTGAATTATGTGAAAAAAATTATATAATTTTGCACAAAATTAAATTAAAAAATAAAAATGGCTATAAAAATTACGGATGAATGTATTAATTGTGGTGCATGTGAGCCGGAATGCCCCAATAATGCAATATATGAAGGAGCAGTGGATTGGAAGTTATCAGAAGGAACGAGTTTAAAAGGAATGATCGTAACAAAAAGTGGCCTTTCTATGGATGCAGATTCCCTCCAAAGACCTGTATCTGATGATACTTACTATATAGTAGCAGATAAATGTACGGAATGTGTGGGATTCCATGAAGAACCGCAATGTGCTGCTGTTTGTCCGGTAGATTGCTGTGTCCCGGATGAAGATCATACAGAAACAGAAGATGAATTATTGTCAAAAAAAGATTTTTTACACCTTTAACTTAAAACTTAAACCGAAATATATCAAAAACCAATGAAAAAATATAACTTTAGTGCAGGACCTTCTACTTTACCTGAAGAAGTTCGTCAACAAGCAGCACAGGCTGTTTTAGATCTCAATAACAGTGGATTATCTTTAATAGAGATTTCCCATAGGAGTAAGGATTTCATCGCAATTATGGATGAAGCCAGAGCTTTGGTAAAAAAATTAATGAATCTTGACGATGATCATGAAGTTTTATTTTTACAAGGAGGAGCGAGTTTACAATTCCTGATGGTTCCCTATAACCTGATGAAAATAAACTCAAAAGCCGCTTATATAGATAGCGGGAATTTTGCTTCAGCAGCCATTAAAGAGGGGAAAAAGGTAGGAACTGTGGAGGTTATTGCTTCTTCTAAGGAAGATAAATATACCTATGTACCTAAAAATTATGAAATACCGACAGATGTTGATTATTTGCATATAACGTCTAATAATACGGTATATGGAACCCAGATGAAATCTTTCCCAAAGACATCCGTTCCGATAGCCTGTGATATGTCTTCGGATATTTTAAGCAGGGAAATAGATTTTAACAAGTTTGCAGTTATATATGCCGGTGCTCAAAAGAATTTAGGGCCGGCAGGAGCTACATTGGTTATAGTAAATAAAACCTTGTTGGGAAACACAGGAAGAGATTTGCCTACCTATCTGGACTATCAGGTTCATATAGCAAAAGAGAGCATGGCTAATACACCTCCCGTTTTTTCAGTTTATACCACTCTGTTGAACCTGCGTTGGTTAGAAAAACAAGGAGGAGTTTCCGCAATAGAAAAAGCAAACCGGGCAAAAGCAGAATTGTTATACGGTGAAATAGACCGGAATCCTTTGTTTAGAGGAGTTTGTGAGAAAGATGACCGTTCTTTGATGAATGTATGTTTCTTCCTGAACGATGAAGAAAAGTACAAAGCAAAATTTGATCAAATGTGGAAAGAATCAAACATTGTAGGTATCGGAGGCTATCGTACCGTAGGAGGATACAGAGCAAGTATTTATAATGCTATGCCTTTGGAAGGAGTACAGGTTTTAGTTGATGTGATGAAAGAATTAGAAAGAAAAGCATAAAAACGAAAATAATTTTAGATTATGAAAATATTACCTAATGACGGTATCTCACCGGCAGCTATAGAACTTTTGGAAAAAGAAGGACATGAAGTTCTAAATCATAAAGTAGCACAGGAACAATTAGCCAAATTTATCAATGAAAATAAGGTTGAAGTTTTGTTGGTAAGAAGTGCGACACAAGTCAGGAAGGAGTTGATAGATGAATGTCCGACCCTGAAGATAATAGGCAGAGGAGGAGTAGGGATGGATAATATAGACGTTGCCTATGCCAGAGAAAAAGGCATTCAGGTAATTAATACTCCTGCCGCATCTTCCCGTTCGGTGGCTGAGCTTGTGTTCGGTCATATGCTTTCATTGTATCGTTACCTGCAGGATTCTAACCGTAATATGCCGTTAGAAGGAGATACCGCTTTTGCCGCTCTGAAAAAATCATATGGAGGAGCGATGGAATTGGGAGGAAAAACATTAGGAGTTATCGGTTTCGGGCGCATTGGAGTAGAAGTAGCTAAAATAGGGCTAAGTCTGGGAATGAAAGTATTGGTTTCCGACGCGGTTGATATTACAAGAACATTGACTTTAGACTTTTATGACGGTCAGAAAGTTAATTTTGAAATCTCAACAACCTCCATAGATGAAATACTAAAAAATTCCGATGCAATTTCCGTTCATGTTCCCAAACAAAAGGACTATGTAATAGGAAAAAAGGAATTGGAAAAGATGAAGAAAACTGCTATTCTGATAAATGCCTCCAGAGGTGGAGTGGTGGATGAAGAGGCATTGGTAAATGCATTAAACGAAGATAAAATTTTTGGGGCAGCTTTAGATGTTTTCGAACACGAACCTAAACCGGAAATCAGCCTGTTGATGAATCCGAAATTATCCCTTTCTCCTCACATAGGAGGGAACACACAAGAAGCTCAGGAAAGAGTAGGATTGGAATTAGCCGACCAAATTATTGCGTACTGTAAAAAATAATTTAAGTTATTAAAAGACCCGTTCTATGTTGAATTTTAAACCATTTAAAGGGATTCATATAAAAGAAGAATGTATGAATAACTTCCCTATGTATTCCCCGGAAAAATATACAGAAGAACAAATTAAGTCAAAATTAAGAGAAAAGATACCTTCTTACGTAGATATTATAAAACCCACGTTCTTCAAGGGAGAAAGTCCTTTGGAGAACAGATTCAAAAAAGTCAGGAAGAGATACGAAGAATATGTGAATGACAATTTGTTTGAAACTGACCCGGCTTCCATTTACATTTACGAGCAGAAAAAAAGAAACGGAGAAACTTTTAAAGGCATTATAGGGCTGATCTCCGTAGATGATTTTAAAGAAAATAATGTAAAAGTTCCGGAATCTACCAATGAACAAAAGCAAAAAGTATTTACACAATTCTTGGATATTACTTACCTTCAGACCAATCCGGTATTATTGACCTATGAATTTAATTCAAAGATGGAGATAATGATGGATTTGGAGATGAAGAGCAAACCGTTTATTCAAATCATAGACGAATTGGAAATCACACATCGGGTGTGGAAAGTGGGCAACAGATTAAAACTGGCACAGTTTAAAGATGCGGTAGAGAATATTCCCTCCCTGTATCTGGCAGATGGTCATTATAGGGTGGCAGGCGCAATAGAACATTCAGATAAAATCAAAGGGAAAAGTAAATCCAAAGATTTCCTGTTCGATCAGAATCACCATGTGATGTCGTTGCTGGCTTCCAGTCAGTCTATAAAAATTTATGAATATAACAGGTTGATAAGATCGTTGAACGGATTGTCAAAAGAAGAATTATTCTCTCAACTGGAAGAACATTTTACCATTAATAAAAAAGGAGAGCAACCTTATTTTCCGTCCCATAAACATCACATAAGCATGTATCTGGATGGACAGTTCTATGGTTTGTACATCAAACATGAATTTAGGGGAACTCCGGAGGGTTTGGGGAATATTGATACTTATTTATTCAATAAATTTATCTTGGAACCCGTTTTTAAAATAACCGATTTTAAAGAAGAAAAAAAACAGGTTTCTTATTTAAAGGGAACTAACGATATTAGAGGAATTATAGATATGAAAGTGGCAGTAGATAACGGAGATTATAAGATCGGATTCGGTTTTTATCCTGTTACTTTCACCGATCTGCAGCTAATTTCCGATATGGGCTTAAAAATACCTGCAAAAAGTACTTATATAGAGCCAAAGCTATTACTGGGCATGATTATGCTGGATATGAAATGATGATTTTCCTGACTTTGGCTATGCGCCTCCCATTTTAGTATTGTAAAATTTATAAAACATTGACTATCATATGTTTATAAAACAAGGCTTTTGAAAGTATCAAGGTCAGGGGACAGCGTTTGTTTTTTCTCAAAAAAAGGCTTAAATTATTTTTAAATTAGTAAAAACGTAATAGTTAGAGCAGGAAAAAATATCAAAAATCAGGTAAAAATGATAATAAAATACGGGTTTTAGAATATAAATAATTGTTATAGTGCTATTTATAATATATTTGATATTTACTTTGCAGGTTTTATTAAAATTGCTAGATTTGAACCGGAACATAAAATAAAATATACCAGTTTAAAAGCAAAAAATAAAATGGATCGATTTTCATTTTTAAATGCAGTTCATTCTGAATATATAGAAGAATTGTATCAAAAATATTTAAAATTCCCGGATAGTATAGAACCTAGTTGGAGGAGTTTTTTTCAAGGATTTGATTTCGCCAGTAGAACCTATAATGGAAGATCAATAGATTCCGAAGAAGTAAATTCTAAAGTAGATACCAGTGGCATTTCGGAAAACATAATACGGGAGTTTAAGATTATAAATCTGGTAAATGGCTACCGAACAAGAGGTCATTTATTCACCAGAACCAACCCGGTTAGACAAAGGAGAACCTACACACCCACACTGGATATTGAAAATTTCGGACTTACATCTGCCGACCTGTCCCTAACGGTAAGTGGTAAGATCGTAGGATTAGAAGGAGAATATACATTACAACAAATAATAGATTTCTTAAATACAGTATATTGCGATTCCATAGGAATTGAATATATGTATATCCGGAATCCGGAAGAAGTAGCATGGGTTCAAAAATGGTTAAAAGTGAACTTTAATCATCCTGTCCTCAGCGTTGAAGAAAAGAAGAGAGTACTTAAAAAACTTTCGTATGCAGTAGCCTTTGAAAATTTTCTTCATACCAAGTTTGTAGGACAAAAAAGATTCTCATTAGAAGGAGGAGAATCCCTGATTCCCGCCTTAGACGAAATTATCAATCATTCCTCCGAGTTAGGAGTAGAAGAGATTGTCATAGGGATGGCTCACAGAGGAAGATTGAATGTATTAGCCAACATATTCGATAAATCATACTCTCAGATATTCACCGAGTTTGAAGGAAAAGATTATGTAGAAACCATTTTCTCCGGAGATGTAAAATACCATTTAGGCTCCAGTAATAAATACAATACGAAAAAAGGGAAAACGGTAAAGATAAGTTTAGCACCGAATCCATCTCACTTGGAAACGGTGGATGCAATCGTGGAGGGAATAGCCAGAGCAAAGACAGACCACGATTACAATGAAGATTACGGAAAAGTCCTTCCGATACTTATACACGGAGATGCCGCCATTGCAGCACAGGGAATTGTGTATGAGGTCATTCAAATGATGAATCTGGATGGATATAAAACAGGAGGAACCATACACATAGTAGTAAACAATCAGGTAGGATTCACTACCAATTATCTGGATGCCCGGTCAAGTACTTATTGTACCGATATAGCTAAAACCGTACTTTCACCCGTGCTACATGTAAACGCAGATGATGCAGAGGCAGTGATCCATGCCGTACGATTTGCCTCCGATTACAGGAATACCTTTAACAAAGATGTATTTATAGACTTGTTAGGTTATAGAAAATACGGACATAACGAGGGAGATGAACCCAGATTTACACAACCTCAGTTATATAAAATTATAGCACAACATTCCAATCCGAGAGAGATTTACAGAGCCAGATTAGAAAAGGAAGAAGTGATCACCCCACAGCTTATAGCTGAAAGCGATGAAGAATACAGAAGGCTGTTAGATAAAAATCTGGAAGACTCCAAAGGAATGCATAAAGCCACAGTGGAACTTTTCATGCAACAAGACTGGAAAAATTTTGACAAAGCAGGAGCCAATGAATTACTAACTCCGGTAGACACTACCTTTCCGATAGACAAATTAAAGGAAATAGCCAGAGTGATCACTGAAATTCCGGAGGATAAAAATCTTTTCAATAAAATTCAACGATTGTTGAAGCAAAGAAGAGAAATGGTAGAGACAACCAATGCGATCGACTGGGGGATGGCAGAATTATTATCTTATGGAACCTTACTTGCAGAAGGACACACAGTTCGTTTATCCGGAGAAGACGTAGAAAGAGGAACTTTCTCACATCGACATGCAGTTATAAAAACCGAAGACACGGAAGAAGAAATTATCCTCCTTAATAACTTGGGTACGGAAGCCAAATTTTATGCCTATAATTCCCTACTTTCCGAGTATGGCGTATTAGGGTTCGAATACGGATATGCGATGACTACCCCAAACTCTCTTACCATTTGGGAAGCACAATTCGGAGACTTTGCTAACGGAGCGCAAATTGTTATAGATCAGTATATTTCCGCAGCCGAAGACAAATGGAAAATGCAGAACGGATTGGTTATGCTTCTTCCTCACGGATTTGAAGGACAAGGGGCAGAACATTCATCTGCAAGAATGGAGAGGTTTCTGTCGCTATGTGCCAATGGAAATATGTATATGGTCAATATCACCACTCCGGCAAATTTTTTCCATGCGATACGAAGACAATTAAAGCCTAATTATAGAAAACCTTTAGTTGTGTTTTCACCAAAGAGCCTGTTGCGTAACCCAAAAGTAGTTTCCACCATCGAAGAACTGTCGGAAGGAGGCTTTCAGGAAATAATAGATGATTCTACTGCACAGGTAGATAAAGTTACACGACTGGTATTTTGTTCAGGAAAATTGTATTATGAATTGTTGAAGAAGAAAGAAGAGATAAAGGAAGAAAGAGTAGCCTTAGTACGGTTAGAACAACTATATCCGCTTCATTGGGATAAGATTTATCAAATTCTGGATAAATATGTATACAAAAAAGAATTTATCTGGGCACAGGAAGAACCTGAAAACATGGGTGCATGGTGGTATATCTTAAAAGAATTTAGGAAATTTGATATAGATGTGATCTGTCCGTCGGCGAGTAGTTCACCATCTCCTGGGTCACATGAAAGATACGATAAAATACAACATGCGTTACTAAGTACCGTTTTTGAGAATATAAAATAAGCTAAATAAAATAAACTAATAAATAAAAACACTTAATTCTATGATACTTGAAATGAAAGTTCCCTCTCCGGGAGAGTCAATAACAGAAGTGGAAATTGCTACATGGTTGGTAAAAGACGGAGATTACGTAGAAAAAGATCAAACAATTGCAGAAGTCGATTCGGATAAAGCTACATTGGATCTACCGGCAGAAGTAAGCGGAGTGATAACTCTGAAAGCGGAAGAAGGAGACACGGTGCAGGTGGGTCAGGTTGTTTGTCTGATAGATACCTCAGCAGAGAAAGTTGTGAATACCGTAGAGGATACTGCAACTGTGGAGGTCTCCAAAGAAGAAGAGAAAGAAGAACGCAAAGTTCAGGAGCCTGTAAAACCTATTCAACCGGTAGAAAATAACCATGCTTCCTATACGACGGAAGTAGCCTCACCGGCAGCAAAGAAAATTCTGGAAGAGAAGAATATACCGGTTTCCTCCGTTCAGGGCACAGGCAAAGATGGAAGAATAACCAAAGAAGATGCACTAAATGCCGTTCCTTCAATGGGAACAACTACGGGAGGCGGAGTGCGTTCTTCCAATACGGCTAAATTATCGGTTTTAAGAAGAAAAGTTGCAGAAAGACTGGTTTCCGTGAAAAATGAAACCGCTATGCTTACTACCTTTAACGAAGTGGATATGAGCGAAATTTTCCGTTTAAGAAATGAATATAAAGACGAATTTAAGAATAAACATGGAGTAGGATTAGGATTTATGTCGTTCTTTACCTTAGCGGTAGTTAGAGCTTTACAATTATATCCGGATGTAAATTCCATGATAGACGGAGAATATAAAATTTCCTATGATTTCCAAGACATCAGCGTTGCAGTTTCCGGTCCTAAAGGATTGATGGTTCCTGTTTTACGAAATGCAGAAACTATGACTTTTCGTGGAGTGGAGCAAAACATTAAAGAATTGGCAATAAAAGTTCGGGATGGGAAAATTACCATAGACGAGATGACAGGAGGAACCTTTACCATCACCAACGGAGGCGTTTTCGGCTCTATGATGTCCACTCCGATAATAAATCCACCTCAAAGTGCCATTCTTGGAATGCATAATATCGTAGAACGTCCCGTAGTTAAAAACAAACAAATAGTTATAGCCCCGATGATGTATCTGGCTCTTTCCTATGACCACAGGATTATAGACGGAAAAGAATCCGTAGGGTTCTTGGTGGCAGTGAAAGAAGCAGTTGAAAATCCTTTGGAATTATTAATGAATAACAATCCTAAAAAAGCATTGGAATTGTAGGAATAGTGTAATTATTATGGGGTAAGGTAAGGGTAAATTTTGGGTTTCTGTTGATTCGTTGGCAGGATATAACTTGGTCTTTGAAATAGAATACAGAAATAGGAGAGCGAGTATATGATTATTTTGAAGAGAAATGAAATGAATTTAGAATAGCCAATTAAAGATTAAATATTTCAATATGTTATCATTTATTACATATAAAGATTTACCCGAACAGATAGAAATTGTAGCGGATAGGCAGGGTATAGAAGAACTTATTCAGTATTTGAAAGAAATAAAAAGAGATAAAGACCACATGCATTTATTGATAATGAGTTAGATGCTTATCCAGAACACTTGCAAAAAGATGTATTTTATGCCAAGTCTGTAAGAATAGAATATTACAATATGTCAGATGATGAAGAGTTAAAATAACGGTATTGTTACATAAGTGTTGATAAGCTAAAATATACATAATAGATGAGTAAAAAGTTTATTACTATTTTATTAAAAGGAATGTTAATTTATAGCTTAATAGAAGTAATAAGATTATTCAATATTTGCATTTTAAATTTTGTTATTACTGAAGATTTAACAAAAATGAACATGAACAAAATTATGATGATCTCATTTTCTACTAAAATTTTACCTTTATTCTTAAGCATAATAGTGTTTTTAATTTTAAAGATGTATAGAGATAAGGTTCTATTAATGATGTTAATATTGTTTGTATTACTATATCGTTTTTATCCAATACATATATACATTGGAATATTTCCACAAGTTATTTTAAATAATATTTTATCCTTTATATTGTCTATAATATTGTTTTGTCTTGCTTTTAAAATGTATAAGATAAAAATATAGTATCCCCAAAAAGATTAGCCAAATTAAAAATAATAAAGCAAACAACAACCCAGTTTCAAGGAATTGCACACGAATATATACTAAAAACAAGATAAAAGACGTTCATATGTATTATATAACAACAAAATCCCTGAGAAGCAATGATGAAAATGTTTTTGATAATGTTAATTTCTTGTTTAGTTTTTTCTTGTAGTAATGCGAATGAGAAAAATAATAGCAGTAGTGATACTATACAGCAAAACAGTATTACTGATACAAGAATAGAGGACATTAAACAAGCATTTGAGCAGAAAGATTATACAAAATTTTTTAAGTTGTTTCCGGACACATACAGTGAACTTGTTGATTTTTACGGATTTGATGACATCACAGGGGAAAAGCCTTTATATGGTTTGTATGTTGCTCACATCAATTACCTGTTTGA
>JAISSC010000010.1 GCA_031273305.1 Flavobacteriaceae bacterium | reverse complement strand
TTTGCCTGAAAGGCAAGACTAGTCCCGCCTTTCAGGCGGTGTCATTGGTTGTCGTTGCCCGCAGGTCGGCGACCTGCGGTTATGAAAATCAAGCCTTTCAGGCTTCTGCCTGCGACACCAATTTTGGTGTAGTAAAAATTATAAAATAATGACTATCATATAGTTGCAAAACAAGGCTCTTGAAAGTGTCAAAGTCAGGTGATAATAAGGATTGGGAAATTAAACGACTGGCTCCCTAAAGCATCTCTTTTCCTTCCCCTGACTTTTCTCTCCTGCTTTTAAAGCCGTATTTATAAAGGGTCTACGTCTATCTTGATTTTTACGGAACGGTAAGCCTGAACCTCCATTATCTTATTTATGGAATTGCTAATGTAAGTTTTGATATTCTTAGTCGATTTATTCGCCGGATGTTTTATTATAATCTTATAGATATACTGATTATTGATCCTGAGGATAGTCCCTTCTTTCGGGCCTAAGATAAAAGGTTCTTGTATATAGTTCTTTAAATACTCTCCTACAAAACCGGCTACTCTCTTTACTTTATCTTGATTTTTATGTTTAAAGGTGAGTTCCATCAGGCGAAAATAAGGAGGGTATAAAAATTCCTTCCGTTCTCTCAAGATAGCGTCTTTCGCCAGTTCATAATTATTTTCCCGTATAAACAGATAAAACGGATTTTCAGGGTTAAAGGTCTGAATTAAGACTTTTCCCTCTTTTCGCCTTCCTGCCCTGCCACTTACCTGAGTTAAAAGTTGCAATGCTTTTTCTTCCGCCCTGAAATTAGGTAAATTCAACAAAGAATCTGCCCGGATCACTCCTACCAACTGTACCGAATCAAAATCTAACCCTTTGGTTACCATTTGAGTACCCAGTAAGATGTCTATCTCGTGAAGCGACATTTTCTCAAATAAAATTTCATAGGCATATTTCCTTTTCATAGTATCCACGTCCATTCGTGCTACTCTGGCATTCGGAAATAAATGGACGATCTCCTCCTCTATCTGCTGGGTTCCTATTCCTTTTGTTTCAAATGCGGGAGAATGACAATTGGGACAGGTTTTTGGCAACGCTTTGGTGTATCCGCAATAATGGCAACGCAAAGTAGAGCTTATCTTATGGTAGGTTAAAGATACGTCGCAGTTAGGACAACCCGGAGAATGCCCGCAATGATTACATTCGACAATCGGAGCAAATCCCCGACGGTTATGAAATAAAATAACTTGTTTTTTACTATCGAGACAATTCCCTATTTCTTCTTGTAATTTATAGGAAATATTAGGCGTTATTGTAGGTTTTTTCAAATCAACCATCTCTATTTCGGGCAGGTTTACTTTTCCAAACCTCTCTTTAAGCCCTACCAGTCCAAACTTACCCTGCTCGTGATTATAAAAACTCTCCAAAGACGGTGTTGCCGAGCCTAATAAAATTTTTGCCTTGTTGAATTGTGCCAGTATCTGCACACAATCCCTTGCCTGATAAAAGGGTTTGATGTCGCTTTGCTTGTAAGAACTGTCGTGCTCTTCGTCTACAATTATCAATCCTATATTTTGTAAGGGAAGAAAAATTGCCGACCGTGCCCCGATAATTACCTGATATTTATTTTTCAATGTATTTTTCCAAACCTCTACCCGCTCGTTCTGACAAAGTTTAGAATGATATATCCCTACTCTGTCTCCGAAACGTTTTTGTATTCTGCTGACCAATTGCGTGGTAATGGATATTTCAGGCAATAAGAACAAAGAATTTTTAGCTTGTTCTATTTGTTTTTCTATCAGTTGAAAATAAAGTTCCGTTTTTCCTGAGGCGGTCACCCCATGCAATAAAACTGTGGAATATTTATGAAATTGTTCTTCTATTTTTTCCAGTGCTGTTTGCTGAGCTTCTGAAAGTTGATAAGCACTCTCTATATGGTCATCATATTCTTCCATGCGATCTTTCTGCAACTGAAATTCCTTTAGATAATTCTTTTCCACCAAAGCCTTTACTACGGCAGCTGAGGTTTTACTTACCAATTCTTTCTTCTCTATAAAAGCTACTCTCTGCTGCTGCATTTGGATAAACAGTAATAAGGCTTCTCTCTGTTTTTGAGCCTTTTCTATCTGTAATAAAGCCGCCTTAAAAATCTCGGAATCTTCAAAGTCGGGATTAAGCCTTAAATAGATAATTTTTTTAGGTTTATACTTTTCAATGATCTGTTCGTCCAACTCGATTAAATTCTTATCATACAGAGACTTAATTGTAGGAATAATATATTTTTTAGCTAAAAAAGTCTCTATTTCTTTCAGATTAATTGAAGTCTTAATCTCCAAACTCTGCATCACAAAAGTTTCCTTTTCATCCAGTTCCTGCCATAAAAACTCCTGACGTGTCTTACGGATAAAAGTCTCACTTTCCAGTTTCAGAGCAGACGGAAACGCATTACGATATACATCGCCCAGAGAACAAAGGTAGTATTCGGCAATCCATTTCCAAAAATTAATCTGATCTTGAGTAACCATAGGAAAATCTTCTAACAGGGTATAGACCTCTTTAGTTTTATAAAGTTCGGGAGCCTTATTATGAAGTTCCTCCACAATAGCCGTATAAAGTTTCTTCCCTCCGAAAGGAACTACAACCCTCTGCCCCACCTGAATCTGTTCTTCTATTTCTTCCGGTATTTGATAGGTAAAAACTCCCTCTAATGAAAGGGGGATAATAACATTAACAAATTTCAATTTTCCTATTTTTTAGAAACTCAAAGGTAAGATTTTTTCAAACACAAGAGCATTGGCGGTAATATATTCATATTCTTATATAAAAAACTCCAATTCCCTTTTTTGAGTTTTTCGGGAATTTTTTCGGGAATTTTTCAAACACGAGAACACTGGCTATATTATATAAAAAACTCTCTCCACTCTCTATTTATAAAAATATCGTCCATGATTTACAACTTATTTTGCGTGAAAAAAGTCAAAAATATCGGCATTTTCACGGTAAGTTTCGGCGATTACCCATTTTTCACGCAGGCGAAAAGCCGGTATGGTTTGTCGTTTTGCCTTGTTGGCAGCCACATTTCCCTTTACGGCATTTCTTTCCGCCCATACCGAAAGCGGAACAACTCTTGGACAGGCAAGCAATGTAAGCCGCTTGTGCAAAGCCTCAATAAGCAACGAAGAAAATAATGAGATAAAGCCATCGTATTTCATCGTTACAGGATAAGCTGCAAACAAAGGGTAATAATCTTTGAATTTACTTTTATGCTGAATAATTATCGGCGGATAATTCAACTTCATCAATTGTTGATTGATGATGACTCTTCCCATTCGTCCGTTGCCGTCGCAAAAAGGATGGATGGTTTCAAACTCTGCATGGAAAAAGGCGATTTTATCAAGAAAAAAGGCATTGTCCTTGTTGTTGTATTTTTCCATTAACTCATACATCAAATTACTTACAAACAACGGATTTGCACCCAAATGATTCCCCACACGCACCCATTCTCTTCCTGAGCGGAACCTGCCCGCTATCTTGTCATCAATATTTGAAAGCAACATTTCATGCAATGAAATTATGTATTTAACGGTTAATTCTTCATTCTGATTATCCAACAGATATTCCATTATTTTGGCAAGATTTTTTGCTTCATATACTTCACGAGCATCCGCCTGACGAGGCACAACACCCTCGATAAGTATTTTTTCCGTATCTTCGAGTGTGAGCGTAGAGTTTTCTATTGCGTTGGAATTATACACCATTTCGGGTACTTCTGCTATTGCAATCTGTTTTAGTGCTTCCTCCCGTCCTGCCGACCATTCCATAAACAAGGAATGAAGTCTCTCTATTTTATCTTTGGTCGTTTGATTGAGCATATTCTTATTACTTTATTTTTCATTAAATTAATCATACTAAACTCAAATGTGAGAACGCAGATTCAACAAATGAATACAACATCAGGCTAAGTTAACATAAAAAATTTGTTTAGGGTTTTTAAAATTCGATTTTTTCCCGGTCTGATATTCAATTTGTGTTGTATATATCTTATTTTTAAAGCATTACGATTTTCAAAGGATTGTTTTTAGGTATAAGTTTGTTGGTATATTCACTCAAAGTTATTTCACGGTAATAATATGGATGTACAAAATAAAAAATAGATAAAATTATTTTTTTAATATATTTGTTACTCCGAAAAGAAAAGATGGCAGAAAAATTAGAAAACATTTTAACCAGAACAGGCGAAAGGCATTTTTTATTAAATTTGATTAAGTATGGAAGAAGGGATTTTAATGATTCCATTGAGTTTATAGATTTCCTCACAGAAACTATCAATCTAAACCCGATTATAAAAGAAAAGTTCATTGAACGGTTAATTCCTGTATTCAGAAATATCTATATGCAGAAGTTCATGACAGATTTCGGGATTTTTTCAGATGATAAACTCATAACCTTAGTCTTTAGGCAAATAGGAAATAAAATATTGCCTCAAATATCTGATGATCAAACTCTTTTATCATTAGCAAACGAGGTTTTATACTCAAATGATAATCACAATTTCGTAAAATTAATTCCTGTTGACAGATGGTTGAAGTTCTATGAAGCCTTGTTTAATGGTGAGAGCATAATCTTAATCTGTAACAGGGAATATGTAAAAAAACAAATACGGGAGGGTGCGCTTATCTTAATAGACAGAATAGTTGGAGGGGCAGCAGACACGGAAGTGTTTAAAATGAGTTACATTAAGAGCATAGAAGAAAACCCTTTTCAGAAGCTGGCACGAAATTTAATCAGGATTCTTCAGGATCATGAGGTTGTTGATTTTGATAAGATAGGAAAGTTAGAACATCAAATTAAGATATGTCAAATTTATCTTGATAATATTATCGGGCAGAAGGAAAAGAAGGGAATTTCCTTGCGGATAACTATTAAGATAACCCGTTTAAGACAGCAATTAGAACGGATTTCCATCTTGCTAAATGCCTTACATCTATTGGATAATGAATCATTGTCCTTTGCGATGGCTAATATTACCAAAAACTGGCTTGGGTTCTATTCTCCTAAAAGCAGTATAATTAATTCCTTTCAAAGTACTCTTTATGTATTGACATCCTTAGTGATCTGGCATAACAGGCAAACCGGAGAAAAATATATAACCACTACTTCTAAAGAATATATGCAGATGTTTTATTCGGCGATGGGAGGAGGTTTTCTGGTTGCTATTTTATGTTTTATAAAGGTACAAATGGGGATGAAGGATCATACTCCCTTTATACAAGCACTATTATACAGCCTTAATTATGCTTGGGGATTTATAGCAATTTATTTAATGCACTGGACA
>JAISSC010000219.1 GCA_031273305.1 Flavobacteriaceae bacterium | reverse complement strand
ATTCCCTTGCTGCCAGCTTACGTTTTCCGTTATATTTTTCTAAAGCCTTACGGATAAACTCCTCTTCCTTTTTTTGTAAAGATAAGGATTCTGATTGATTTGCCACCTCTTCGTAATCATAATCATCCACAACATTTTCATTGTAATCATTAACCGTAGTCACAGCAGGTATGTTGGGCTTACTATCGTAATATAATAACGGATCGGAGGTGGAGGCTTCGTAGTCTTTATACACTCTTTGGAAAAGGTCTTTTTCATTGGTTGTTAAACTGAGGTCTCCTTTATTTTTAATCAGGTCTAATGTTAAGGCTTTTAAATCATTCAAATCCTTTTTCATGTCAAAAAGAATTTTATATAATATTTCCCTCTCATCGGAAAAATCCGAGTTGTTCTCTTTATGACCGGAAATATTGATGAGAGAGGTGGTTTGCGAAATATCCTTAAGGTATTCTTCTACTTTATCCAGAGATAGCTCCCTTTTGGTCTCAACTACCGTAATCTGTTCTGCGAAATTTCGTAACTGACGGATATTTCCCGGCCAGTAATATTGCTGAATATAACTCATGGCATCTTCTGAGAGATGAACGGCGGGCATTCTGTATTTTTCGGAAAAATCAATAGCAAACTTCCTGAATAACAGTGGAATATCGTCTTTTCTTTCCCTCAAGGACGGAATATCAATTTGTATGGTGTTTAATCTATAATACAGGTCTTCCCGAAATTTCCCTTTTTTTATTGCTTCTAACAGGTTAACATTGGTTGCGGCTACAATTCTTACATTGGTTTTTTGTATGTTGGATGAGCCTACTTTCATAAATTCGCCGCTTTCCAATACGCGTAATAAACGAACCTGTGTCTGTAAGGGCAATTCTCCTACTTCGTCTAAAAATATGGTTCCTCCGTCCGCTACTTCAAAATATCCTTTTCTTGTTTTGTCTGCTCCGGTAAAGGCTCCTTTTTCATGTCCGAAAAGCTCGGAATCTATGGTTCCCTCCGGAATTGCTCCGCAGTTTACTGCTATATATTGTTTATGCTTTCTCGGAGACAGATTGTGAATTATCTTCGGGATAAATTCTTTTCCTACTCCACTTTCTCCTATAACCAATACGGAAATATCTGTAGGCCCCACCTGCATTGCTTTCTCTAATGCCCTGTTCAATCCCACATTATTTCCTATTATTCCGAATCGTTGTTTTATGGGCTGTAATGAATCCATGTCTTTTATCATTATACTATTTCACCTATTAATGTAGCGGAAGTACAATCGGTAACTAAAACTTTCACAAAGTCTCCGGTTGATGTATTTCCTGTTTTAGGAAAAACGACTACCGCATTTTGAGAAATTCTTCCATACCACTGATCTTCCTTTTTTTTACTGGTTCCTTCAATCAATACTTCATGCACTTTTTTTGTGTAAGACTGCATCTTTTCTAAGGATAATTTCTGCTGAAGGTCTATGATCTCCGTTAGCCTCCTCTTTTTGACCTCCACAGGAACATCATCTTTCATCTTTTTATGAGCGGGTGTTCCGGGTCGTTCGGAATAGGCAAACATATATCCGAAATCATATCTTGCATATTTCATCAAACTCAGTGTGTCTTCGTGTTCTTCTTCTGTTTCTCCACAAAACCCGGATATTATATCATGGGAAACCGCACAATCCGGTACAATTCTCTTTATCTTATCCAATAATTCTATGTATTCTTCCCGCGTGTGCTGCCGGTTCATTCTTTGCAATACGGCAGTGCTTCCACTTTGAACAGGCAGGTGGATATATTTACATATATTCTCGTGTTTAGCCATTACATGAAGCACTTCTTCATGCATATCCTGCGGATTGGACGTTGAAAACCTAATGCGGGTATTTGGATACGCCGTTGCTACTAAATCCAATAATTGTGCAAAGTTCACTGCTGTTGCTTTCTGCAAATCTGTCGCTTTATCAAAATCTTTTTTAGCTCCTCCTCCATACCACAAATAACTGTCTACATTTTGTCCTAACAGGGTAATCTCTTTATATTCGTTTTGAACCAACTCTCTGCACTCCTTTAAAATGGAATGCGGATCACGGCTCCTTTCTCTTCCTCTGGTAAATGGTACTACGCAAAAGGTACACATGTTATCGCACCCTCTCGTAATGGACACAAAGGCAGTAACTCCATTTCCCCCTAACCGAATCGGACTTATATCTGCATAGGTCTCTTCTTTAGATAAAATTACATTGATGGCATTCCTTCCGTCTTCTGTGTCTTTTAATAAATGAGGCAGGTCTCTGTATGCGTCCGGACCTACTACAAGGTCTACCAAATGTTCTTCTTCTAAAAATTTAGTCTTCAACCTTTCTGCCATACATCCTAAAACACCAATGGTCAAATTGGGTTTTCGTTTTTTTATCGTATTAAATTGTGAAAGTCTTCTTCTTATGGTTTGCTCTGCTTTCTCACGTATGGAACATGTGTTAAGCAAGATCAAGTCTGCTTCTTCAAGTTGTGTGGTCGTATTATACCCCTCGTTGTTAAGTATTGATGCAACTATTTCACTGTCAGAAAAATTCATCTGACAACCGTAGCTTTCCAAAAACAACTTTTTCATGTTTTTAGCCGAACTTTCCTGTACTATTATTTCTCCTTGTCGTTCTTCTATAATTTCTTTTTCCATACGTCAAATTATCCCACACAATGAAGGATATTTTAAATTCAAAAATAAAATAGTATGCAAAAATAAAAATTTATATGACAACTTGACAGATTATTGTTTTAAATATTTCTTAAAAAGACATCTATCATTTTATCATGCGGTTTATTTGGGATTGCCCGGTTCTAAAATATCCTGTAAAACTTTCCTAAGGACAAAACTCCGTAAACGATAATATTTAATTCCGAATTTGTATGGTTTTTGTGTATTCATCGCATGTTAAAAACTTAAATCAAAATGAGCAATACTAAAAATAAACTTTGGATATTTCAATCAAATAGAACTCTGTCTCCGTTTGAGGAAGAGCGTATCTATCATATAATCACCGATTTCCTGCATTCATGGGCATCACACGGAGCCGATCTAAAATCGGAATTTCAAATTCTTGATCATAAGTTTATCATCGTCAGTGTGGATGAAGCTCAGGCTAAGGCTACGGGTTGTTCTATTGACAGTTTAAACCGATGTATCCGTCAGATTGATGCGGAGTATCATTTGGACTTATTGAACCGTTTATGGGTCAGCTATGAAACTGAAAAGGGCGAGATCGAAACCCTCCCTATGGATAAATTTAAGGAGAAAATAAGGTCTGCACAACTGTCTCCTGATACTTTTGTTTATAATCTGTCCGTCAGTACTCCGGATGAGTTTTATAAGAAATTTAAACAACCTTTAAAAGAGAGTTGGGCAAAGGTTTATCTTAATTAACCTGAGTTCGGTTTTATTTACCAAAATTATAACGGTGTTTCTTATCCCAAACTCAGGTTAATTAAAAATCAAATTCTTTAGCCGGGATAGCCCTGTTTACTTCAATGGTTTTAAATACTAAGACAAAATCGGATTCTCCGTCTGCACTTTTTACTTCTATCCGAAAGGGAAAGGTTAAACCGGAAGATTTTCTAAAATCCGAATATATCTTGGATTCCGTAGAATTTTCCTCTTTTATTAATTGATAACTTTTCATATCAAAATAATAGGTAGTGGTATTGGTGTTCTTTATCAGCTTTATCTTATAGCAGTCTGTATTTTCAATCTTTTCCGTTCCTGTTAAAACGGACTGAAATCCTTTACCGGAATAGTCCAGCAAATCCGAATCAAATGTTTCCGGAATATAACCTGAATTATCTTCCAATTTATTGGTCTGGAAATTAAATTGGACTGCTTTTTTACCGTTATATCCGTTCAGGATAACCTTCTTCCCCTGAATGGTCATAATCGTTTTATTCAGGTTGGGTCTCTGCTGATAAACTTCCACCGGATATATCTCATTCAATCCCAGAATCATATCTCCTTTTATAACCGTAGAATTAAACCCTTTCCATTTGGCTATGCCTCCGGTAGTTTCTAAATGCTTGGCAATTATCTGTTCCACAGTTTGCGTATAAGCTGCTATGGAACAAGTGAAAACCATAATCAATCCCAAAAAAAATCTTTTCATGTTGTAAATTATATAAGATTAAACGGAGTTACAATTTATAAAAAATATTATGTTCTCTACATTTCCTCGTAAAGGGCTCTTAATTTCTCCTTAGTCATGATTTTCTGCCAATCTTTCCCCAATGCATTCTCCCAAAGAGGAACCATTCCATAAGAAACATTGATCATAATATCAAACTGCTCATCTGTTAAACCTTTGCAGATTCCCTGAGGAATTTCGATACTGTTTTTTTCTACCATATATTTAAATTCTTTTACTCCCTCCGGATAGTATTCTTCCAACCGGTCAAAAACGATACAATTTCCCACTCCGTGATGTATTCCCAGAAGATATGAAAGTCCGTAACTTACCGCATGGGCAATTCCTACCTGAGAATAGGCAATACTCATTCCACCGTGCCAGGAAGCCATCATTAGGTCTTCATCGGACTCATCATCCCATTGCGGCTTATGAACATATGCTTTTTGACAAAGTTCTAATGCTTTTTCTCCGTAACTTTTACTAAAGGCATTAAGATAAGTTCCTGTTAAAGATTCTATACAATGAATATAGCAATCCATCCCGGTGAAGAATGCCTGATTTTTTTCTACTCCTTTTGCTAAAGCCGGGTCTAAAATTACCTGATCAAATGGGGTAAAATCCGAATTTATCCCTAATTTTCTTTCCGGTCCGGTCAGGATACAGGTTCGGGAAACTTCGGCTCCCGTGCCGCTTATGGTCGGAACTCCTACATGGTAAACGGCAGGATTTTTTACTAAATCCCATCCCTGATATTGAGCAGAAGAACCTTCGCTGTTCATCATAATAGCCACTGCTTTGGCAGAATCCATGACACTTCCTCCTCCAATTCCTATTACTCCGGAAACCGTTCCGAATTCTTCTTTCAAAGAATCCCGGATGGCATCAATTCCCTTAGTCTTTGGTTCATCCGTCGTATCTATAAATATAATTTTATCCTTTCCTCTTAAAGGGATTCTTTTTGATAATTCTTTGCTTTCAAAAACTTTATCCACTAAAAAGATAAAGGGATATTCTTTATTCCTTTTCTCTTCAATAATTTCTGAGGTCTGTTCAAAGCTCCCACGCCCATAGACTACGCGAGGAACCATTGGGAAATTTCTGAATTTCATATTATTTACTTTTTATCGTTTATCTGCTTTTTTAAAATATCGTTGGCTTTTTCCAAATCTTCGGGAGTATCAATTTCTACGCCAACAAAATCCGTTTCAATTAATTTTATCTTCATTCCGTACTCCAGATAACGGATACATTCTATCTTTTCGGCTTTCTCATTTTGCAGCAACGGAAGTTTGGCAAAGTTCAGGAGTGATTGTTTACGAAATGCATATACCCCGACATGTTCAAAATAGCCGGCTTTAAAATCTTTCTCTCTGGGATAAGGAATTACTGACCGTGAAAAATACAACGCATAATCATCTTTATCCTTGATTACTTTTACATAATTAGGGTCTTTTATTAAATCCCAATCATCCATTTTTCTGATTAAAGTAGCAACGTCTATTTCTTCTTCCTTATCTTGTCTGAATGCCGCTACCAGTTGCGCCAAAGGTTCTTTCTTCACAAAAGGTTCATCTCCCTGTATATTGATTATAATATCACATTCCAGATTTTCTACCGCTTCTGCTATCCTGTCACTTCCTGTCTCGTGTTCTTTGATACTCATAATTGCCTTACCTCCATGACGGGTAATTTCATTGTGAATTATCTCGGAATCCGTTACCACAAAAACATCATCAAAAAGTTGGGTCTCTTTTGCATTTTCATAGGTAGACCGGATTACAGTTTTATCTCCCAACATTCCCATTAATTTTGCAGGAAAACGGGAAGCCGCATACCGGGCAGGAATCACTGCTATGATTTTCACGTTTTATAAATTTTGTGCAAAGTTAACGAAAATAACGATAGTGTTTTTTAGTTATGCTAACTATAAAAATCCCCTAACAAACGAATGATTTAAAAAATTAACTTTAAAATATCATTATCCGCTTCTTCTATTTTTGCTCGTGCTTGTGCTGCTGAATACACAGCATCTTTCAATTTATCGCCTATGGATTGTTGAATTTCCTTTGACGGCAAAATAATTTTTATCTTTTTTAAATCAGAAGAACGAATACTTTGTAAAATTGAGCCGCTTGAAATCCTTTCTAATTGCATTTGTCCATATTCAGAATTAAGAAAAGCGACAATATAATAAGGGTTTATCTCCTTTTTGACTTTAATATTAATCAAAAAACCCGAAGCAACTGCTCCTTTCAAATCAGGTGGAATATTCGCAGCAATTCCTGAATTTCCCGCACGAGTCATAACAATGGAGTTTTCATCAACTGTATTTTTAATAACATCGCTATTAGTTTCCAATGATTTTTTGATATATTTTAGATTTTCAAAATTAATACCTTCTTTTGTGATTGTTTTTACCAAAATATACGGAATACCCTGTTTCTTTTCAACATAAATTGAAGCATCATCAATATTTGCACCGTTATGTACGGAATTAATAATATCGCCAAAATTTAAAGTTTCATATTTTGCATTGCCTATTCTTTCCAAATTATCAATATATTTTTTCAAATATCTCTTTGCAACAAAACTACTTTCCAATAAATCCTGCTTAATAAAAAAGTTGGTATCATTAACTTTTCTGCTTTGATAAATTTGTGCTACACTCGGAATATCATCTTTTTCTGTTTGTCTTCCTTTTTTATCGTGTCCGCAAAACTCATTAATTGATATAAAAATATCTTTTTGATCGGTTTTGCCTTTTTGAATAAATAATACGTTTGTATTTATATTAACATTGGGACTGAATGTTTCAAAAGGTAGTTCAACGATTGCAAATAAATGTCCTTTATCTAAAATATATTGTCGTAAATATTCTTCTCGTTCGTTACCTAAAATTCCACTTGGCAAAACCATTGCCATTCTTCCACCGTCTTTCAATAACGACAAACATCTTTCAACAAATAAAACTTGTGGTTCTTCTTGTTCCTTTATTTTATCCGTTTTAATCCATTTATCGCTATCTTTATCTCGTTTCCATTTATACCCAACTTCAAATTGTTTTAGTTTTTCAGCCCCAACTACGGGTATTTTACTCCCAAAAGGCGGATTTGTCAGCAGTATATCAAATGTCCCCAACTCAATTTTCGTTTTAGCTTCGGAACGCCAATTTTTAGGGTTTTCCAAGCTGTCTTCACAGAAAATTCCGGTTGTGCCATCGCCAACCAAATTCATATATGCTTTTGCAACTTTGCTCAAAAAATAATCTTTGTCAATTCCTCTGAAATTTTTTGTAGCAACTTCTACTTTCTTTTTACTGATTTCTACATCGCTCCAACTTAACTTTGTGTACTTTTGATTGATCTTATCCCAAACAGATTTTAATGATTCTATTAAAAATCCGCCACTACCACAAGCGGGGTCTATAATTTTGTCATTTTCGGTGGGTTGTAATATATCAACAATCATTTTTACCACATTGCGTGGCGTAAAAAATTGTCCCTGTCCGCCTTTTAATGCGTGTCCGATAAAAGTTTCAAAAGCATCGGCGATAACATCTCGCTCGCTTTCTATTAGAGAATAATTCTGTAATTCGCCAACGATAAACAGCAAAGATTTTGTGTCTAAAGTAATTTTATCTTCGTTATCTATGACTTCGGGCAAATTAGTTTTTACCTCTTTAAATAAATCCAAAATTCGCTTTTCTACATCTTTAGGTTTTTCATCAATTCCTGCCCTGAATCTTACAATATCATTCGGAGCGGTATATTTTTCATCGTAAATTTTGCAGAAAATAATATTGATAAGCTGCTGTGCCAAAACCTCATCACGGGTTGCACCAACAGTATTTGCAGCCAAATGATTACGAATAGATTTGAAAATTGCCTTGAGGTTATGCGTGGGTTTCAAATCTTGTCTTTTATATAAACCTATATCTTCTACTCGTTGTCCGAATTTGGGAATATTGGGAATTTCTTCAAAAATGACTTCACCGTTTGCTTTTACAAATTTGCGCAAGAAAAAACGTTCCTCGCCATTAAACCAAACGCCCAAATAAGCAGAAGAAAGTGTTAGATAGTTTTCAAGTTGCGTTCTGCCATCTTTACGGTTTTTCTTCTTACATTCCACTACAATATATAGACCATCATCATCTTTTAATACATCAAGAAACACGGCAATATCCACCGGATATTCTTTTTTTGTATCTGAAGGGCGAACTTTTACTCGATATTGTGGGCGTGTTTGGATATACTCCTTCGGGTAACCGTAATCTTCAACTAATTGTCTCGAAAACACTTGAACAGCTTCAATTTCTTCGGGTGTAGCATTTATCTCAACTTCTGAAATATAATCAATTATCGTTATATATTCATTCTTCGCCATGTTCTCTTAAGGTTTTTGCAAATGTACAAATAGTTTACTGATCTACATTTACTAATTGAACTTACAACCACGCAAAATAGACTATCAATCTTCATTTTATCTTCACTTTTTATTTACCGTTTTGTTACTATTCTTTCACCGTTTTGTCATAATCCCTTTCTACTTTTATCCCCGACATTTATTATTAACTATTTTAAGTATGAGAAAGAAATTATTATTTTTTGTAGCCGCTTCATTAAGCATATGCTTACAAATGAATGCACAGAACGAACAGGACTACACAGTTCCTTCGTGGACGCTCTATCAACGGACGGTGGTTGCTGGTTCGCCCGACCCGGCCGTATTGGTATCTAAGTACCATCCTTACAACGTGAATGTGACCCTCAACGGTGACCCGACTGCTCAAATGGGCGTAGCATGGTTCACCAATACCGGTGTAACAGGTACTAAACTGCAATGGATAGAAGGAACAGCAACCAACGCTTCATCTTTTACAGGGGCAAATGAAATTACGGCAACATCAACACCTTTCGATGATGTGAATTATGTCAGTGCCAGAGAGAATAATAACAACAACCAAGACCTGATTAATAAAACCGGTTTTTCAATAGGTGAAAAAAGAAGCTACATCAGCAACAAGGCTCTGATTAGCGGATTGATGCCAAATACTACCTATTCCTATCGCGTGGGAGGTGTAAACGGAGCATGGAGCGAAATCGGAACCTTTACTACCGCCAAAGCTAATAAGGATGAATTTGAATTTATCTATGTTACAGACACTCAGGCTAACACCGATGAAATGTTCGACATATCTGCAAAAACCATCGACAGGGCTTTCAAAGACGTTCCCAATGCAAAGTTTCTTCTTATCGCAGGTGATTTGGTAGAATCTTCGGGTAGTAACAGTTCCGAGTGGGAATGGGAACAATGGTTTGAAAAAATGCAGAGCCAATGGTATCATCTCCCTATCGCACCTGTACAAGGCAACCATGATACCAGTCCGTTCAGTAACTGGTCTTACCATTTCAACACCGACACTTCTTACAATGCTTCTCAACCCTCCTCCAATCCAAACGCTAAAACAGCAATGGACGGAACAGTTTATTCCTTTGTGTATGGTGATGCCTTGTTTATGATATTCAATTACGAAGATTACGCTAAAGGTGAAACCTATTTCTCCGCACTTGAAACATGGATGGAAAATCAGGTAGCTGCTCATCCTGAAGTAAAATGGAGAATTGCCGTTTATCACAAAACTATGTTTACAGGCAGCGGTTCGCACCAGAACGATTCCGACGGAAAAACCGTACGTGAACGTTTTGCAAAAGTATTACAACGTTTAGGAGTCAATTTTGCCCTGCAAGGACACGACCATATTTATGAGGTTATCGGTGTTGTTGCTACTGATGAAACTACTTTCACTCGTTTGCCTTCGGCGGTAACGGGACAAACTTATAGTGCCTCAGTCGGTACTCGTGAGGACATGACCGGAATACACGGAGGTACGTTCAATACGACAAACGGCGTGCTTTACTTCCTCAATAATTCGGCAGGAAAGAAAAAATACGAGCCGCGCACGGAAACTCAGATGAACAATGCAATAGGGTCTCATGGTATCCAAAATTACTACACTCTGTTCAATCGCTTCGGACAAACCGGAGAGCCGACTTTCAGCCGTGTACAGGTATCCTCCGATGCTATTAGAGTTTCAACCTATACAGTGAATGAAGCAGGTGAAAGTTCGTTATTCGATGCTTTTGAGATAGTAGAAGATAATCTCGGCATAAACGAAACTCCAAACCCGGACGATATGCTGATCATTTATCATCACGACCAACAAATCGTCTTGGAATCCAAGAAATCCACTATACTTTCGGTAGGAGTGTACGATTTTTCAGGTATAAGCCTTTATCAAAATAACCATGTCAATTCCAACAGCATACGGATTCCGTCTGCACAATTCGGAAGACAGGTATTGATAGTAAAAGTGAAAACCGAAAAAGGCGAAGTAATAACCAAAAAGGTGCTTAACAAATAATCTTATTGTGAAAGATGGTACACCGAAGAGTTATTTCATGACGAAATAGAATGAGATAAAAAATACATGGTCTTAATTATTTAAGACTATAATTAACCTCAAAACAAGAACACCTCTACATAAGGGGTGTTTTTCGTATTTTTGTCGCAGGTTGAATTATTTACATGAATTTATCCTGCCCGGTTAAAAACTTTTAAAACAGATGAAATGAGTTACTTATTTTTAAGTATTATTTGTAGTGTTTCAGTAGGTATTATATTAAAAATAGTAAGAAAGAATAAAAACTTCGCTTTTTTTCAGATGATAACCTGGAACTATTTTTTTGCAGGAAGTTTGAGCTATTGGGCATATAAACCGGAATTTAATTTGGCAGAGGCTACTATCCCCCTGGTTTTATTTGTATCTTTAATACTCCTACTCCCTTCTGTTTTTCTGCTACAGGCTAATTCCATAAAGTATATGGGAATTGTGAGAACGGATATAGCCCAAAGATTATCCCTTATCATTTCCCTGTCTGCCGCATTTTTTATATTTAAGGAGCCTTTTTCACTTTTGAAAATTGCAGGATTGTTGACGGGTCTTATATCTATATTCTTAATCCTGTCTAAAGGGAAAACAGAATTAGTTTCTTATAAATGGCAATACCCTGTCATTGTCCTTATCAGTTTTGGAGTTATTGATGTATTATTCAAACAGGTAGCCTTATACAGGGAATTTAGCTATACGTCTTCTTTATTTATTATATTTTCCGGAGCTTTTATAATTTCTGTTCTTCTGGTTTTATTTCAGATCATAGTTCAAAAGCAAAAATTCAATATACAAAATATGTATTGGGGAGCATGTTTGGGCTTATTCAACTTCGGGAATATTTTGTTTTACCTCAAAGCACATCAGGTATTGCATGATAATCCATCAACTGTATTTGCCTGTATGAATTTTGGAGTAATTATTTTAGGAAGTATGGTCGGGATATTATTTTTTAAGGAAAAAATGTCCAAGCTCAATTACTTAGGTTTAGCATTGGCTTTATCCGCTATTTTGATAATTACCGTTGCGAGCGGAACGTAGTGGAGCGAGCAACATAATGAATTACGCTCACCCATGCCGTTAGGGATTCCAGCCTGATAGAAAAGGAATCAATATAGTTAAATATCAATCTTTATGATATTTTTTCTTTAATAAAGCTACCACTTCTCGCTGGGTAGCAAATATTTCATTTATTAAAGAATCACCTGTATTTTTCGGGTTAACATTGATATCGGCATTACCGGCTGTGTGCTTTTCATTAAGCAACATCTGCCCCTTACCTGTTAACAACCATGTAGGATTTAATTCGGGAAAAGTAGATAGTATTTTTTCAATAGTATCCGTGTGCAACCCGGTTTTCTTCCTTCTGGCTTTCCCTATTAATCCTACGGACAGACCTGCCAATCTCGTGATCTTATTATCATTCAGGTCTTTGTATTGCATAAATTCCAGCAATCGGTCTATAGTCATTTTTTGTTTATTTTCCATGATAAAAATATTAGTAATAATGAGTATAGAAAAAAATAATTATCTTTGTACTGAGATGCGAAGTTAAAAAAAATTTAATTATATTAAAAATTATCAATATAAATATTTATATTTACACTTAAGTTTCATATATAAATAACAATCTTATTAGTTATGATAAAAGACGGTTTTCTGGAAAATATAATAGATATTTTTCAACATCATGAGAAATTCGAATATGTTGATTTTAAGATTGATATACATCAGGATACTTTGAAAATAGTATATTTGATAGAGCCTAAATTCCGTATAACATTTCAGGACAAGGATCATTTCAAGGAGAAAAAAGGCTCTGATAAATTTAATATTTTGGGGGAAGTTGTTCCCGGAAAATTTTCATTGCATGAAAACTTTTTATTAACTCAAAAGGATGAGGTATATACCAAGATAAAAAGTTGGCTGGACATCATATGGAGAGAAATCTCTCTGGCTTCTCCTTTGGGTCTGTTGGAAGAAGAGCAGGAACATATTGATAAAATCTGTGAGAAATTTGATTCTCATGAAGGATATTTTTCTACAGAGGAAATTTTAGAGATCAAAAGGGAGTTGAAAATTCTAATAAAAGCCCTGAAAGAAGAAATAATGTCCATCGTAGAGGATGAAAAGATACAAAAAGAAGAAATAGAGAAATTATACAATCATTTTGAAACTTTGGAGCTACTGCTTCCTTCTTTAAAGAAGAAAGGGTGGATTAGAAGTCTGACAGGACGTGTTTTTCATAATACGAGACGTCTTCTGGACTTGCGACAAAAAAACATTTTGAATAATTTCAATCCTCCTGAAAAAGAAGACTCTTAATTAACGTGAGTTCGGGTTAAGCACATTATAATTTTTTGAATTGGATTATGCTTGCCGAATTTTATCCCATTAGGGATTCAAGCTCGGTAGAATAAGGATAACATCATAGTGGGTTGTATGCCGTCAGGTATACAACAAACAATAATCATTTAAAATTCAATTAATTAAATATACGAATTAGAACCTTTTATAAATCTCTTATCCCGAACTCACGTTAATTACCAAATCTTAATTATGTATGTATACTTAACTATATTAAACAACAAAATATAGATAAAATTCAACTTCCTGATTTAAAATTCCCGATTTCCTGACTTTGACTATGCGTCACCCTAAATGATTTTTTGAAAGCCCGGAGGGCGGAATCTTCATAACCGCAGGTCAGCGACCTGCGGAGAGTACCCACCCCCACTCTTTGCCTGAAAGGCAAGACTAGTCCCGCCTTTCAGGCGGTGTCATTGG
>JAISSC010000108.1 GCA_031273305.1 Flavobacteriaceae bacterium | reverse complement strand
TCCTTTGGTGGCTTTGGTTTCTTCAAATGCAAGTTGTCTTACTTTTCAATGGTATTATAACAATGTGGCTATTCCCGGTGCTAATACCAATACTGTAAATGCTTTGAAACCAGGAACATATAGAGTGGAAGTAACTACTGCCAGTATTACAGAAGAAAACGATTGCTACTTAACATCCTCCATTGAGGTTATAGATTATCCTTCCCCAGAACCGGAAATTGTAGGTGATTTATTTTTCTGTGATGAAAATGGAACTACTCTAACCGGTTCCTCCGGATATGCTTCATATAGCTGGAACGGCCCGGATATTATAGGTTCTGTATCCGGACAGGCTCATACAGCAACTTTACCCGGAGAGTATACTCTAACGGTAACCGACAACAACGGTTGTTCAGGAACGGCAAGCATTACGGTTACAGGATTCATTAAACCGAAAATCTCAGGTGATTTATCTTTCTGTGCAGGAAAAAGCACACAGTTAAAGGCTCCTGACGGTTTTAAAAACTACAAATGGAGCGGTAATGGCATCAGCGGCAAGGATAACGAACAAATTTGTATTGTCACTAAATCCGGTATATATACACTAACCGTTACAGATGCTAACGATTGCACCGGAACGGCAAACGTGGAGGTAACGGAATACCTCAATTTTGTTCCGAAAATCTCAGGTGATTTATCTTTCTGTGCAGGAAAAAGCACACAGTTAAAGGCTCCTGACGGTTTTAAAAACTACAAATGGAGTGGTAATGGTATCAGTGGCAAGGATAACGAACAAATTTGTATTGTCACTAAATCCGGTATATATACACTAACCGTTACAGATGCTAACGATTGCACCGGAACGGCAAACGTGGAGGTAAAAGAGATTTCCCTTATTCCTCCAACAATCTCAGGAGAGTTATCTTTCTGTGAGGGAGGAAGCACTACTCTGGTAGGTTCAGCAGGATATGAAAATTATGAATGGTCGGATGATAATGGGTTTATTTTTACTGGAAAGGAACTTACTGTAACGAAAGCAGGTACCTACTATTTAATAGTAACTTCAGAAGGATGTTCTAAAACAACGCAAGTAACTGTAACGGTCGTGCCTTATCCGAATATTATGCAGGTTATAACCTCCGGTGTCAACAGAAGAGCAGAAGTGATGGTGACTCCTCCGGGTAATTATCAATATTCTTTAAATATGTTTACATGGCAATCTTCCAATGTATTTACAAATTTGGATATCGGGGTACATAATGTATGGGTTAAAGCAGATCCGGGATGTATAACGGGACCTTTTAATTTTAAAATTATTGAAATTCCTAATGTAATTACGCCTGACGGAGATAACTTAAATGATTCCTGGAGACTGAGAAATCTAAAGGGAGGAACCCATGTGCAAATTTATGATAGATATGGAAAATTATTATTCGACAAAACGGCAACAGGAATTTCCGAAGATATAGAATGGGATGGAAAATATCTGGGAAGAGCTGTTTCATCAACTTCTTACTGGTATACTATTACCCTCCCTGAAGGAGAGAGGTTGACAGGTTGGCTGATGGTGCGAAACTATCATTCCAGATAAAAACAGGTAAACCTGCGTAATTTTAATAATATCAAAATACGTAGTGTATTCATTAGTTGAACCTGCGCTCAATAATTTTAATAACAAGAGATTATGTAATAGCAGTAGATTTCGTACCTTTGCAATTAGCCTAAATTTGACGAAAGCCGATTATTTTTTTAGGTAAGAAATGATGAATCAGGATTATATAAAAATTTACGGAGCAAGAGAGCACAATCTGAAAGACTTATCTATTGAAATTCCCAGAAATAAATTAATAGTGATTACAGGTTTAAGCGGAAGTGGAAAATCCTCTTTAGCTTTTGATACAATTTTTGCAGAGGGACAACGCCGCTACATAGAAACATTCTCAGCCTATGCACGCCAGTTTCTGGGAACTTTAGAACGCCCGGATGTAGATAAGATAGATGGACTTTCTCCGGTTATTGCCATTGAGCAGAAGACCACAGCAAGGAATCCCCGCTCCACCGTAGGAACTGTTACCGAATTGTATGACTTCTTCCGACTGTTATATGCTCGTGCATCCGATGCCTATTCCTACAATACGGGAGAAAAAATGGTCAAATACTCCGAAGACCAGATCATTGAACTGATCCGTAGAGATTTTCTCAAAGAAAAAATATTACTACTTGCACCTTTAATACGTTCCCGTAAAGGACATTATCATGAATTGTTTTCCGGTTTGGCAAAAAAAGGATTTCTACAAGTGAGAGTAGACGGAAAACTAATGGATATTGAACGAGACATGAAAGTAGACCGCTATAAGATCCATGATATAGAGGTAGTAATAGATAAACTGATCATTGACGACAAGGAACATACCCAGCGCATTTTATCTTCTATTCGTCTGGCAATGCAATATGGAAACGGAACGATTATAGTATTGAAACAAGAAGAAGACAATGGGAAGTATTTCAGCCGTAACTTAATGTGCCCCACTACCGGACTTTCCTACCAAATGCCTGAACCTAATACCTTTTCATTTAACACCCCCAAAGGAGCCTGCCCTCATTGCAACGGACTGGGAAGAGTGAAAGAAATTGATTTATCAAAGCTGATTCCAAACCCTAAATTATCCTTTAATAAAAATGTATTTCCCATTTTTGAAGAGCTAAAACATACCGGTTGGATACTCTCCCAGATAGAAGCTATTCTGAAAAAAAATGGTTTTGATATGAGTACCCCCTGGGAAAAACTTTCAGAACAAACACAGCAGGAGATTCTTTACGGTTCCAATGAAAAAATTACTATAGACCTTGACTTTGCCCAGATACAAAAAATATATAAAATTAATTTTGAAGGGCTAATAGAACATCTTACCCGTTTATCCGAAGGAAGAGAAGAAGAAGAAATACAGAAATTCAAAATTCAAATTTTTGAGGACAGAACCTGCCCGGTCTGTAACGGATCACGATTGAAAAAAGAAAGCCTTTACTTTAAACTAGACGATAAAAACATTTCAGAAGTAGCCAATCTACCCTTGAAGAAATTAGAAGGATGGATAAAGCAACTGCCTTCCAAACTTTCAGAGAACCAAAACATCATAGCCAAAGAACTATTGCAGGAAATATCCAAAAGGCTGAGTTTTCTACTGGATGTAGGACTGGAGTATCTCAGTTTGGATCGCCCCTCCCGAACTCTCTCCGGAGGAGAAGCTCAAAGGATTCGTTTAGCCACTCAAATCGGCTCTCAACTGGTAAATGTATTGTACATCCTTGATGAACCCAGCATCGGGCTGCATCAAAGAGATAATGTAAAACTTATAGAATCCCTGAAAAAACTTCGGGATTTGGGGAACTCGGTTCTGGTAGTAGAACATGATAAGGACATGATTCTAAGTGCCAATCACGTAATAGACCTAGGTCCCTTTGCAGGAAAAAGGGGCGGAGAAATAGTTTGGCAGGGAGATCCTAAAGATATTTCCACAGCAAACACCCTAACCTCAAAATACATCAACGGAGAATTGAAAATTTCCGTACCCAAAGAGCGAAGAAAAGGAAACGGGCATACCCTGAAATTATCCGGATGCACAGGGAATAATCTGAAAAATATTACCTTAAATGTTCCTTTAGGAAAGTTGGTGTGCGTGACAGGAGTTTCAGGAAGCGGAAAATCTTCCCTGATTACCAATACCTTATATCCGATTCTCAACAAACATTTTTATCGGGCGGAAGAGGAACCCTTACCTTATAAAAAGATCGAAGGGTTGGAGTTTTTAGATAAAATCGTGGACGTAGACCAATCTCCTATCGGAAGAACTCCTCGCTCCAATCCGGCTACTTACACGGGAGTTTTTACCGAAATACGGAATCTTTTCTCACAACTTCCAGAGTCCAAAATAAGAGGATACAAACTCGGACGGTTTTCTTTTAACGTAAAAGGAGGAAGATGCGAGGCATGTCATGGATCCGGATTGAAACTGATAGAAATGAATTTTTTACCCGATATTTACGTTCATTGTGAAACTTGCTACGGAAAACGGTTTAATCGGGAAACTCTGGAAGTTCGTTACAAAGGAAAATCCATTTCCGATGTGTTGGATATGACTATAGAAGAAGCTGTGGAATTTTTCCGGCCTGTTCCTAAAATTCATCACAAAATCAAAACCTTACAGGAAGTAGGACTGGGATATATTACCTTAGGACAACAATCTACCACCCTGTCCGGAGGAGAAGCTCAACGGGTGAAACTGGCAACCGAATTAAGCAAAAAACAAACCGGAAATACTATTTATATCTTGGATGAACCGACTACCGGACTACATTTTGAAGATATCCGAATCTTGATGGAAGTGATTAACCGTCTGGTAAATTTGGGAAATTCCGTAATCATTATCGAACACAATATGGAGGTTATTAAAGTCGCCGATCATATTATTGATATTGGATTAGAAGGAGGAGACAAAGGAGGAAAAATTATCGCACAAGGTACTCCCGAAGAAGTAGCAAAGAATAAAATCAGCTATACAGCCCGGTTTTTGAAAAAAGAGTTAAAGGGGGATTAGGTCCCCTCCTCCTATATTAAGGCGCATACAAAGTATTGATAAAAAGCACTTTTTTCATTATCTTTAAATTGCTCCTCTATTTTAAATCATCTGATAATAATTTATCTTTCAACATTTGCTTCAATTCTTTAGAAATATCTTTATCAAATTTCCTTGCAAATAATTTATTTGAAGAGATAATCTTTGAAAAATCACTCACATCTAAAACAGACGGATTATTTCCATTTCGACCAATCCAATCAATATATCTTAAATTATCGTTAATCCAACTATTTTTAAAATCTGAAGAAGTCATAAGTACTGTTTGAAAATATATTTCTTCAGAACAAAAAGCAAATTTCATTCTGTTTAAGAATTTATCATTCTCATTTGTATAATTAATTACATATTGCAACGTATTTCTTTTTAAACTCCACCAAGTGCTTCCTCCATATAATTTGGGAAAATCATTAGGGTATCCCCTCTTAAGTTTTAATTTCTTTTGAATAAAATGATTAAAAACAAAAAGTTTATAAATTGTTCCCGAACCTATTGTGTTTTTTATATTAATAATATCATAAAAATGATAATAATCAAGTCGATCAAAGCCTCCACCTCCCCACAATTTGGGAGAAAACTCATTAATATCTATATAATCTTTAGTTTCGTCTATGTTTTGAAAATTTTTTACTGACTTTATCGGATAATCCTGCCCACTAATTAAATGAAAAAACGTATTTTCATTGTTTTTTAACCCTTCATAGCATAGTAATAAAATGGCTTTTAGATGGTTTATCCCTCCCCAACTAACAGAATATTTACTAAAAACATGGACTCTTTTATTATTTTTTATTGAAGTAAAATAGTCCTTATTTTTTTTGTCAACATGAATATAAAATTCAAAATTATTATCAAAATAATTTATAATATCTATAATATTATCTACATCTTTATACGCTGTAATTAAAATTGCTTGTTTCATAAGCCAAATTTAATGATTTTTAAACAAGATTTTATATTTGAAAGTTTTTTATGCAAGCGAAATGAAAAAGTATAAAAACCATTTTCTGCCAATTTCAAAAATAAAAAATCTTTTATCCCAAACTGCCTCCATGCATAATGATATTTATTTGCAGGAAATAATAATTTGTATTCTTCTCCTGAGAACAACTCGCTATATAAAATATCTAATCTAAGTTTTGTTTCGAAAGCATCAGTAGATTTATTTTTATGATATTTTTGAAGAACTGATCTCAACCCGGACAAAAATTTAATTCTATTGTAACATTTTTCTTTATTATTTATTCTTGTAATAGAATACTCATTATGTGTAGAATAGTGATACCATGCCTGAGGTAAATAACTTACTTTGGGATTATTTGAAAATAACTCTATCAATATCATAGCATCTTCTCCATAGTTAATCGTTTTACAAAAAGATATATTATGTTCCAAATATAAATCATTTTTCACTAATATATTCCATATGCAACTTACTATTTTATATTTCAATATATCATCTATTATATTTTCAGGATTTAAAGATCCGGGCTTTTGTTTTACATATTTGTCATCACAGTAATGATCTGCCATTACAATATCACTATTATCTGACACTATTTTTTCATACATATCCTGCAACATATTCGGTTCTATCCAATCATCGCTATCTACATGAGTAGAATATATTCCTTTGGTATTGTATAACCCCACATTACGGGCGGAACTAACTCCTCCGTTCTCTTTATGGAAAACTCTTATTCTATCGTCCTCTTTTGCATATTCATCACAGATTTTACCACTATTGTCGAAACTGCCATCATTGATTAATAACAACTCAAAATCCGTAAAAGTCTGAGCTAAAATACTATCCAAACATTTTGGGAGATATTTCTCTGCATTATAAATTGGTACTATAACGCTTATTTTAGGGGTCATTGCAAAGCATTTATTAAAAAATCCATAGATTCTTTTCTTTCTTCTCCTAATTTTTTATACACTTTATCCATCTTTAGGTATGTTACTTTCGTCATAAATCATTCTATCTTCTAATCCAAACCTGTTTAATAAACCTGATATTCTATATCCTTATTCATAATGCAGACAAATTGTTTCTTAAAAACGATGGCTAAAGCCCGACAGCATTGAGAAAAGACAACAAGGTTATCATTCCGGCAACTAAATTATAGATACCATAATCCACAGCACCTAGTCCTTTCAATATCAATCGGGTAGAATACAAAGATATACCTACCGTAATTAACATTCTCACATAAGTAATTCCCGTATTAAATACAACCCGATTTGCTGCCTGCATTATAAGATTATATTCGATTTATCGTTAAAATTCATAAATAATTTTCTTACTTGTCAGATAATCACTTCCCTAAAAATCTCTTATACCACGGTCTCTTTTCTTTTTCTTCATAACCGTAACTGTGATATCCGCCATCTCTATAACTATAGGCTCCATGAATATCTGCTTCGTTAATCAGAATAGCGGTTTTGTGTCCGTCAAATTTTCCTTCTTCTTTTAACTGGTGTGGTATCCCCAACAAATTCTTAGGCAAATAATTTGCCCTGACAACATACAACATCAAATCCGCACTTTTGTTAATCAACAGAGTATCCGTGACTACGCCTACCGGTGCGGTATCTACCAGTACATAATCATAATTTTGAAGTCCGTAATTCACAATTTCCTTAAATTTTCCGTTTTCCAGCAATTCCGAAGGATTAGGAGCTTTACTTCCAGCCATGAACACATCTACTTGGGGGAAAATTTCAGAATCTTTATAATTTACTTTTACTATATGTTTAGAAATATCGGTAATGTTTTCCGATAAATATTCCGTGATTCCTCCGGAACCTTTATTCAATCCCAGATATTCTCTAACCTTTGGTTTACGTATATCTGCCTCCAGCACTAATACCTTTTTCTTGGTTAATGCCAAAGTGAAGGCTAAATTTACTGTAATATGGGTTTTTCCTTCCCCGCTGATAGTGGAAGTTACAAAAATGCATTTGGGCTTAGTCTTATCACCGGGCAATAAGAATTTGATATTGGTTCTTAATATCCTGAATGCTTCGGCAGAAGAAGAACCGGTATTTTTTATATCTACCAAATTCTCCTCAGATTTTGGAATATAACCGGTAACAGGTATATTTTTAATTACTTCTTCCACTTCTTTTCGGGAATGTACTTTATCATTCATTAAAAATCTGACATAAAGCACCCCGAATGGGATAATAAGTCCCAACAAACCGGAAGCCAGTAAAACAATCATTTTCTTAGGGAAAACCGGCTTATCCGGATAATAGGCTTTATCTACTATCTTGACAACATCCGGAGTTGAAGCGGTCGTAATTTCGGCTTCTTCTCTTTTCTGCAACAAAAGCAGGTATAAGGCTTCTATAGTTTGCTGCTTACGGACAATATCTCTAAATCCTCTTTCTTTTACGGGTAGTTGAGAGATAGTTCCCATCATCTCGCCTGCCTGCCGTTGAATATTATCAATAGCAATTTGCGTAGTGGTCTTATAGTTCCTTAAACTCGTTTGTAAGTTATCGTTAGATTCCCTGATTCTTTCATTCAGGTTTTTAATCATCGGGTTTTCTTCTGTGGAACTTTTTAACAGATTGTCCCTTTCCAGTACCAATTGGTTATATACTTGTGTTGTTTGTGCTATGGAAGGGTCTGTAAGTCCTATATTCGACGGAACCAAAGATTTGTTGTTGGTTTTGATAAACTTATCCATATAGTCTACCAAACTTAACTGTATGGTGTATTGTTTTAGATTATCGTCTATTCTTGAAGACTGCTGAATGGCGGCTTGTCCTTCCGTCACTAAATCCGTTATTTTTTCTCTGGATTTAAATTTCTCCATGTTTTCATCAGTAGAACCTAAATCTTTGGAAATAAGGTCTAAGCGATCGTTGATAAAGGTAATCGTAGTGTTGCCTACCTGCTTTCTGTCGTCAATGATGTCTTCCGTGTACTGTGAAATTAACAGGTCAATAATTTTATTTGAATTTTCAGGAAGGGCACTTTGTAAGGCAAGGCTGATTACACTTCCGTTTTTCGATACGGTCTGTATCTCCATAGAATTGATATATCCCAATACTACATTGACAATAGGGGAAATAACGATTGTTACTTCGCTTCCCTCTTCTGCTAAGGGATTACGAAGAAGCACTATATTCCCGAAGGGAAATCTCAAAGGCTTACCAAAGGTTCCTTTATATTCCTTTTCCGTCAATACATCTTTACAAATATACCTGTTATTAGGATTTATCTCAATTTTTAGAGTTTTTACCGTATCAACGGCATATTTGGAGTCTTCATCCGTAAATTTGGCAAATACAAAGGCTTCTTCTTCATATACTTCCTGAGTTACTATCCCTTTTTTCTGGTAATATTGAATATTCAAACCCAGCTTATCCACCACTTTGGTCATCAATCTGCGAGATTTCAATACTTCTATCTGATCCGTTACCTGAGAATTAGATAAACCCGAACTTCCCAATGCCAAATCCTTAAGTCCTAATAAAACAGAGCTGCTATTGTCCGCATCATTATTCAATAATATCTTTGCTTCCGACTGATACTGTTTTGGGGTAATCTCAAAATATACGGATCCTAACAACACGGTAATAAATACAGAAAAGACAAACCACTTCCAATAACTTAGGTATTGGAAGATAATTTCCTTTATATCAATAGTTTCTTCGTCCTGATAGTTCTTAATTTTTTCCATTGTTTAAAATTAACGGGTAAGTACGGATATTACAGAAATAATGATACCGGCTATTGATACAAGAATAGAGGTAGATGGTCCATATTTTGAATTATTTCTCCTTGCTCCGTTCGGGTGCACATAAATCACGTCATTCTGAGACAAATAATAGACCGGCGACCTGAAAATTTCATTAGAGGTTAGGTCTACATGAGTAAAAGTTTTATTTCCATCAACATCCCGGATAACTATAACATCTTTTCTCAATCCATAGATTGTCAGGTCTCCTGCCAACCCCAATGCTTCCAACAGGGTTATTCTCTCATTTGCAGACGTAAAAGTTCCTGGTTTGGCTACTTCTCCTAAAACCGTAACCCT
>JAISSC010000086.1 GCA_031273305.1 Flavobacteriaceae bacterium | reverse complement strand
TTTCATCATCCGTTTTGATTTTGCCTATAAATTTCATGATCCCGGAAGAGAAGAAAGAGACCGGTGGTATTTCAAATATATTAATGTATTGAAACCACAGATTAATTTCGCAATTGATTATCCTTTTTAGCCCGACTGTTTTAAAGAACATATGTTGAAAATAAAAAATGAACTTCTATAAAAATATAAGACTTAACAATTGGCTGGGATATGGAATAGCCCTTTGTATAGCGGTTTTTATTACAGTATTTTCAAACAGGAAAGTAAAAGAGCTAAAGGAAGAAGAATCAGTAAAAATATCAAACTATGCAAAAACCTTAGAACTGTTGAATACCGAAGAAGACCTGCCTTCCGACACACAGGTCTTTCTGGTTCAATTCATAGAACAGAACACTACAATCCCCGTAATACTGGTCGATGAAAAAGGTATGTATCTGGATTCTAAAAACGTGAACAAGGAAATAATTTCAAATCCCGGTCGATTAAAAAAAGAGCTGAATAAAATGGCGGAACTATATAAACCCATTCCTATTAAGCTACCCTTCGGAAACCAATATGTATATTATAAAAATTCCGTTTTTTTAAACCAGTTGGAATATTATCCTATCGTCCTGATACTTATTATAGCCTTATTTATCTGGTTTACCTACTGGTATTTCAAAACCATGCGAAAAACAGAACAAAGCCTGCTTTGGGCAGGTATGGCTAAAGAAACTGCACATCAGATAGGAACCCCGCTTTCGTCTATTATAGGCTGGCTGGAAATACTGAAAATGGAAAATATCGACCAAAAACCTATTCAAAATATAGAACGAGACGTAAACCGCTTGCAGAATATTACGGACAGATTCTCTAAAATAGGCTCCACTCCTGCTCTGGAGCAGGAAGACCTGGTGGAAGTGTCCCGACAGGCTTTTTTATATCTTAAAAACAGAATATCCCGACAAATCAACTTTGAATTTTCAGCCCCTGATCATCCTGTTCTTGTACAGCTCAATGTCTCACTATTCAACTGGGTAATTGAAAACCTGATAAAAAATGCGGTAGATGCCATGAAAAGCGGTGGAACTATCAGGTTGAAAATTCAGGATAACAAGAGAAATATATACTTGGACATATCGGACGAAGGGACGGGAATTGCCCTGAAAAACATAAAGAAGATATTCAAACCCGGATTCACAACAAAAAAACGAGGATGGGGATTAGGATTGTCTTTAGCCAGAAGAATTATTGTAGATTATCATTTTGGCAAAATATTTGTCTTAACTTCCGAAACCAATAAAGGAACCACTTTTAGGATTATTCTAAAAAAATGATTTGGTTGTGGGTCGCTTTCAAAATTTTAGTTTTTGAATTATACTTGAAGTTATCCTTAGATACAAAAGGAAAAAGCACTAAAACAGGCTGCCCTATTTTTGGACAGCCTGTTTTTTATGAGTAGACCTAAAAACTTATTTATGTGCGGCATATAGCTCCGCAACTTTATCCCAGTTTACTATACTGAAAAAAGAGGCAATATAATCTGCCCTTCTGTTTTGGTAATTTAAGTAATAAGCATGTTCCCATACATCCAATCCAAGAATTGGGTATCCTGAAATTCCCACTCCCGGCATCAACGGATTATCCTGATTGGCAGTAGACCCAATGGCTAATTTTCCGTCTTTTACTACCAGCCATGCCCATCCGGAGCCAAATCTTCCTGTGGCGGCTTTTGAAAATTCTTCTTTGAAAGCATCAAAAGAACCGAAAGCAGAATCAATAGCTGCTGAAAGTTCTCCCTCCGGTTTTCCTTTACTCTTTGGAGACAGCCATTCCCAGAATAAATTATGGTTAAAGTATCCTCCTCCGTTGTTTCTCACCGGAGTTTTATCAAATCCTTTTACAAGAATTTCTTCTATGGGAAGATTTTCCAACTCTGTTCCGGCGATTGCATTGTTTAAATTAGTTATATAAGTAGCATGATGCTTTGTTAAATGGATTTCCATTGTTTTAGCATCAATGTAGGGTTCCAGTGCACTATATGCATACGGTAATTCAGGTAATTCAAATGACATATTATTTTATTTTTAATTGTTAAACTTTACTCTTATTAACAAATGTAAGAAATAGTATGATAAAAATCAGTATATTGATATTATATTATTTTATAAGGCTATTTAAAAAATAGGAACAACAAATAATTACAGGTTTCAAAAAAGATTGGTATTATATAGTAAAGTGTTAATAAAAAGAACTACTCAAACAAATTAATCTGTTCTCCGTCACTTTCATAGCTATCGTTAATATCTTCATCTTCCGGGATTTCTTCTGTCTCCGGTTCTTCTTTAATTTCCTCTATGACCCGAATATTTTTTATCTTTTCTTTTGACAGTTGATTCCCCTGCGCCTTGATTCCTTTTATAGCAATAAACTCTTCTAAATTTATAATCTCCGTTTCTCTATCCTTACCGAAGTTTATTTCAGCAATTAGTTTCCATCCGGTTCCTGCCCACTCGATAAAGGATTTAGGATTTTCCGAAATAAAAAATATCTGAGGATTTACAGTATCATCCGCTAAAAATCTCTTGATATAATATATTGATCTTTCTCCATCATAATAGATACAACAAACAGGTTTTTCGGGACTCCATTTTTCGATTACCAATAGATCATCTTCAAAATGGTTTAACAGATCAAAAGTATGGAGCTTTGCCACTCCTTTTGAGTTAAGAGTGAGTATTTTATCCGTTCCTTTAAATGTTCCCAGATATGTTCCCCTACCCTCGACATTTAACCTCTGAATAGAATCATCAAACCAAATCTTACGCGGTGCCAGAGTGGAAACTCCGGATTCTTTCAGTTCTATTTTCTTGATGTGGTTTTTTGTAACTAAATTTCCTTTGGACGCTCTTCCCTTAATCGCAAGTTCTGAAAGATCAATATCAAATTTCAATTTTTTTAGCCTCTGACTTGGTTTCAGGAAAATAGTAACGGTTTCTGCTTCTCCGTTAGGGTTCACCGTAAAATATTGAATTTCCGAGCCTTTTATCTCGGAAGCAAGGCTATATTCTTTATCTCTGGTTATGGAAGTTACCGGAAATCGTTTCATATACCATGGACCCAGTTTTCCTTCCCTGTAAATCATATTGTAAATTGTCCGGTTATCGTTCTTTTTCCATACCCCCACATGGATAATATTTTTTCCTACAAATGTTTTGGCATCTGCTTTGGTCACCAGCATAACTCCGTCTTTCCTGAATACGATAATATCATCAATATCGGAGCAATCAAAAAGATATTCATCTTTTTTTAGTGAATAACCAATGAATCCTTCTTCCCGGTTTACATAAAATTTGATATTGGCTACTGCTACTTTCGCCGCATCAATAGTATCAAAAGTGCGGATTTCCGTCTTTCGTTCCTTCCCTTTACCGTATTTTTTCTTTATGTTAGTAAAGTAATCTATGGCGTATTGGATAAGATTACCCAGATGATACTTAACTTCTTCAATTCTTCCTTCAAGTGATAAGATATTTTCTTCAGCTTTTCCCAAATCAAACCGGGTAATTCTTTTGATACGGATTTCCGTCAACCGGGTAATGTCTTCTTCCGTAACTTCCCGAATCAGATGAGAGGTAAACGGTTTTAATCCTTTATCAATAGTCAAGATTACCTCCTCCCATGTTTCCAGTTCTTCAATTTTATGGTAAATCCTATTCTCTATAAAAATTCTTTCCAGAGAAGCGAAATGCCATTGTTCCTGTAATTCACTCAATTCTATTTCCAGTTCTTTTTTGAGCAGGTCTATGGTATAATTGGTATTCCTTTTCAAAATTTCGGAAACAGTCAGAAATTCAGGCTTATCCACATCAATGACACATGCATTGGGAGAAATGGAAACTTCACAATCCGTAAAAGCGTATAATGCATCTATCATTTTATCCGGAGACACATCATTTCCGATATGGATTAAAATTTCTACTTCTGAGGCTGTATTATCTTCAACTTTTTTTACCTTTATCTTGCCTTTATCATTAGCTTTGATTATACTGTCTATAAGAGACCCCGTATTGATTCCGTAAGGTATCTCACTGACCAATAAAATTCCTTTCTCCGGATTTGAAATTCTTGCTCGTGCCCGAATTTTCCCTCCTCGTTCTCCATCGTTATAATTAGAAATATCAATTAATCCTCCGGTTTGAAAATCCGGATATAAGATAAAGGATTTTCCCTTCAAAAAAGCAATGGAAGCATCTATAAGCTCGATAAAATTATGCGGTAATATTTTGGTGGAAAGCCCTACGGCAATTCCCTCCACACCCTGAGATAAAAGAAGGGGAAATTTCATGGGGAGGTTTTCCGGTTCCTTGTTTCTCCCATCATAAGAGGGTCTCCAAACAGTTGTCTTAGGGTTGAAAACGACCTCCAAAGCGAATGGAGTTAATCGGGATTCTATGTAGCGCGCTGCGGCGGCTCCATCTCCTGTGTAAATATTACCCCAGTTTCCCTGAGTATCAATTAGCAATTCTTTTTGTCCGATTTGTACAATAGCATCAGTAATGGCTGCATCTCCGTGTGAATGATATTTCATGGTATTTCCCACTACATTGGCTACTTTATTATAGCGACCGTCTTCTAATTCTCTCATGGAATGAAGAATTCTTCTTTGTACAGGCTTTAATCCGTCATATATTGAGGGAATAGCCCGCTCAAGAATAACATAAGAAGCATAGTCCAGAAACCAGTTCTGGTACATGCCTGATATTTTTCGAATACTTTCTGTGTCTTGTAATGCTTTTTTTTGTTCCTCCTGATTATTCTTCTCTTCCATTCTTTTTTTGTTCATTCTTTTCTTGATACTCACTTTCTGTTATTATATCCTGATCCCGGGAATTTTCTTTAAGTACTTTCTTTAGAGATGTTTTTAAATCCCGAACTTGTCTTTTAGTTAGATAAGAAATGTCAAAATCCAGTTTTGATAACCCTGAACTTGCTCTTTTACTGTATATGTAAATTTCTAATTTCTTTTTGAATAACGGCTTGTATTTGACATTAAACTTTTTCAATTTTCTCTTGGGAAAATCGGATTGAAGATCTTTTGTAAGGAATGAAATAGGCAACGCTTTATCATTCCGAAAGATTAGAGTTTCTCCTTCACTGTCGTATCTAAAACCCGGACTTCCTAAATAAGATAAATAAATGAGAATGAGCATACTGGCAACAAGGGCAATTTCATCATTATTCTTAGATGCAGCTATGTCTAAGTAGCTAAAAATAAGGCTTGTAAAAAAAATAATAAGTACTATAATGTTGACTACGGCAACTTTATTTTTTGTTTGTTCACTTTTTAACTTCATAACCTAAGTTCGCTTAATAATTTGTTATAAAAGTTCGTTATAAAAGATAAAAACTAGCATATTTACGCATTGAATAATTAATGATTAAAGTTACAAAAATATTTCAATTATTGATAAGTTTCATAAAAAATTTCCAAAAACCACTAAATTTTCATACCCTGAGACCCTCCTAAAGTCAACATCAGAAGTCATTATCTGTTCTCCTTTTTCAGTTGTCCGCAGATGGGGACAAACTTATTATCAGCATCATAAATAACATGAATACCAACTAGTTATGTCCTATCGACCTCAGGTTTATAACTACATATAGTTTAAAAGCATTGCTCTTTTTATCCGATAATACTCTTAATTTATATGGCGTCTATTACTAAATTATTAATTATAAATTCTTGTCTGGTCTGGGTGTTTTTACCCATGTAAAACTCCAATAATTCATCAACAGAAGTATCTTTACTCAACATTACCGGCTCCAGTCGTATATCTTTTCCGATAAAATTTTTAAATTCATCAGGAGAAATTTCACCTAAACCTTTAAACCGGGTTATTTCGGGATTTTTACCTAGTTCATTTAAAGCTCTTACCCTTTCTTCTTCGGTATAGCAATAGCGGGTCTCCTTTTTATTTCTTACCCTGAACAACGGAGTTTGCAGAATGTACAAATGTCCGTTTTTTATTAAATCAGGAAAAAATTGTAAAAAGAAAGTAATCATCAACAACCTAATGTGCATTCCGTCTACATCGGCGTCTGTTGCTATTACTACATTGTTATACCTTAGGTCTTCCAGACTTGTTTCAATGTTCAATGCCGCCTGAAGTAAATTGAATTCTTCATTTTCATAAACGATTTTCTTGGTCAATCCATAACTGTTGAGAGGTTTTCCCCGCAGGCTGAATACAGCTTGGGTTTCGACATCTCTGCTTTTGGTTATGGAACCTGAGGCTGAATCTCCTTCGGTAATAAAAATTGTGGATTCCAACTTCTTGATTGATTTTTGATCGTTGTAATGCTGACGGCAATCTCGTAATTTTTTATTATGTAAATTTACTTTTTTAGCTCTTTCTCTTGCCAGTTTTTGAATCCCCGAAAGTTCCTTTCTTTCTCTCTCGGAAATAATGATTTTCCTCTGTAAAGCATCGGCAACCTCCTGATTTTTATGTAAAAAATTATCCAAATGTTTTTTCAGGAAATCATTCATAAAAGTACGGATGGAGGGTAAATCCGGTCCCATCTCGTTGCTCCCCAGCTTGGTTTTGGTCTGGGATTCGAAAACAGGCTCAATAACTTTTATAGAAACGGCAGCTATAATTGATTTTCTAATGTCGGAGGCATCGTAATTCTTGTTGTAAAATTCACGCACAGTTTTGACATAAGCCTCCTTAAAAGCAGTTAAATGCGTTCCGCCCTGAGTGGTGTGCTGCCCGTTCACAAAAGAAAAATATGCTTCCGATTGGGAACGTTCGCTATGGGTAAAAGCAACTTCTATGTCCTCATCTTTAAGATGTATACTGGGATAAATAATATCTCCCTCTATATTTTCCTGTAATAGATCCTGTAATCCGTTCTCAGAATAAAATTCTTCTCCGTTAAAATATATTTTTAATCCCGGATTAAGATATACATAGTTTTTCAGCATTTTGTCTATGTATTCTCTTCTAAACCTGAAATTACCAAAAATACCCTGATCAGGCTCAAAAGAAATTTCCGTTCCTTTTTTCTCTTTGGATTCAGTTTCTCCGCTTTCTTCTGTTAAAATCCCATTGGAAAATTCTGCAAAACGGGAAAAACCGTCACGAACTGATTTTACTTTAAAGTAGGAAGATAACGCATTAACGGCTTTGGTTCCCACTCCATTCAATCCAACGGATTTTTTGAAAGCTCTTGAATCGTATTTACCTCCTGTATTCATTTTGGAAACGGCATCTACCATTTTTCCTAATGGAATTCCTCTTCCGTAATCTCTTATTTTTACACTGTTGTTTTCCAGATAAATATCAATCTTTTTTCCTTCCCCCATCACATATTCATCAATGGAATTGTCTATTATCTCCTTTAGAAGTACATAAATTCCATCATCGGGAGAAGAACCGTCTCCCAACTTCCCGATATACATACCAGGGCGGATGCGTATGTGCTCCTGCCATTCGAGAGTTTTAATATTATCTTCTGTGTATTGTGATAATTGAGCCATAATTTAAACAAGACAAAAATACGATTTTATTATTTAACTCATTTAAACTTTTTTTGTGGAAAAAGTTTGCAAAATTCTTAGTTAACTTTAGGCTTTGGGTTCTAACTATTTTTGAAAAAAGGGACGAACGGAATAGATTGTGGTTGGCTTACTTTTTGTACATTTATCAACTAAAACAAATTAATGATTATGAAAAAAGGATGTTTAATAGGCAGTGGCATTTTTGCGGTAATAGCCTTATTGTTTTTAGGTTTCATATTCTGGGGAATAGGAATTAATAACCAGATGATAAAATTCAACAATGAAGTGAATTTAAAATGGAGCAATGTAGAAAGTTCCTATCAAAGGAGATCAGATTTAATTCCCGGATTGGTAGCAATTGTGAACAAAGCGACCAATTATGAAAAAGAAACCTTAACAGCCGTTATAGAAGCAAGAGCCAAAGCTACTTCCGTACAAATAGACCCATCTAACCTGACTCCTGAAAAACTGGCAGAATTCCAACAGGCTCAAACCGGATTAAGTTCTGCTTTTGGACGGTTATTGGCTTCCTTTGAGAGATACCCTGACCTGAAGGCCAATCAAAACATTTTAGCACTTCAAAACCAGTGGGAAGGAACTGAAAACCGTATTAAGATAGACAGGGATAACTTCAATCAGGCAGTAACCGATTATAATAATTATATTCAGCAAATACCTAAGAATATTGTGGCTAACTTTAGAGGATTTAAAGAAAAAGGAACATTCAAGGCAGATGCAGGTGCGGAAAAAGCTCCGGATATTGATGGATTGCTAAACGGCACAAAATAACTTCCAATTTAATTTTAATATAATGTTATTTTCACCTCAGGACGAAACGGAAATAGTGAAGGCTATTAAAACGGCGGAAGCCAAATCAACAGGGGAAATTCGGGTTCATCTGGATCAGAATTTGAAAGGAGACCCTTTAGCCATCGCTCAGGACATTTTTTATAAAATAGGAATGCCGGATACTAAAGATAGAAACGGAGTGTTGTTTTATGTTTCTGAAAATAAACGAAAAATAGCCATTATCGGAGATGAAAATATCCATAACTACGTAAAACAATCTTTTTGGAATGAATTAATTAAGGAAATCACACATTCCTTTAAAGAAGAAAAATACAAAGACGGTTTGGTTGCTGCCATTTTGAAGACAGGGACTCAGCTGAAAAAATTCTTTCCGGTAGATGGAAAAACTAACGAAAACGAACTTCCTAATGAAATTTCACGATAAAATTATTATACCCTGTTTCTTCCTGTTTATAGGAAGTTTACTTTTTGCACAAACAGAATTTAAAATTCCGGAACCTCCTTCAACGATTTATCCGGTTAATGATTATGCCGAAGTGCTGACAGGTGAACAAACAGAAGAAATAAACCGAAAACTCTTTTCTTATAGTGATTCCACCTCTACTGAGATTATAGTGTGTACAATAAAAACACTGGACGGAGATGACATAAACTACGTAGGAGCCAAATGGGGAGAGAAATGGAAAATAGGGCAAAAAGGTAAAAATAACGGTATATTATTATTAATCGCCGTAGACGACCGCAAATTAACAATCCAAACAGGAAGAGGAACGGAAGACGCCATGACTGACTATAATTCCAGTATTATTATTAATCAATACATGGTTCCTTACCTAAAAGAAAATGACTTCTACGGAGCGATTGATTCCGGAACGGATCAGATAATAAGCGTATTGCAGGGGAAATTTAAAGGTGACCCCAAAGAAGACGGTATTGATACCTCAGGACTGCCGGTTGCGCTATTTGTATTCTTTATTATATTTTTATTTGTACTGCTGGGTAACAATAATAAGAGTAACACCTATTACGACAGAAATGGGAAAAAACGAAGATACGATGATGGGTTCTGGGGAGGATTTTCAGGTGGCAGTTCAGGCAGGAGCAGTTCAAGGAGCAGTGGTAGTTCATGGGGAGGAAGTTCGGGCGGCAGCTCCAGAGGTTTTGGCGGCGGCGGAAGTTTCGGAGGAGGAGGTGCCAGCGGAAGTTGGTAAATCAACAGGTTTTTATCCTACCTACGGATGTTATATCTCATATACAAAAACAAAAAACTATTTATTAAAGTTAATATATTTGTTTTTAAATAACAAAAAATTATGAATAGATTAAAATACGTAATTTTAATCCTAATCTTATTAACTTTATCCGGTTGCAGAACATTAGGTATGAGCCAACAAAATGTAGATGGGGAAAGCTATGTGGATGAGTTATATTATGAATATGATTACGATTACGACGATTATGATGATTTTGACAGAGGATAAATAATTTATTCTCTATCTTTAATCTGAACAGTTATCCTAACATTTTTTGAGCTAATTTTATTCCTTCTATCAGTTTGTCAATATCTTCTTTAGAAGTATAAGTAGCGAAAGAAGCCCGAACAGTTCCGCTTATCCCGAAACGGTTCATTATAGGTTGCGCACAATGGTGACCGGTTCTCACCGCTATTCCTTGTTTGTCAAGAATAAAACCTACATCAGAAGAATGGATATTCTCTATGTTCAGATTGAAAGAAATCGACCCTGAACGGTGCTGAGCATCTTTTGCATAAATGATAATATTATCTAATTCGTCAAGCCTTTTAGTAGTATATTTCATAATGTCATCTTCATGCTTCATAATATTATCCAGCCCTACATTTTGCATAAATTCCACAGCCTTTTTTAAGACTATATTACCTGCAATGTTGGGAGTTCCTGCTTCAAATTTAAAAGGTAAATTAGCATAGGTCGTTTTTTCAAAGGTAACTTCTTTAATCATCTCTCCCCCACCCTGATAAGGTATCATGGCGTCTAACAATCTTTCTTTTCCATATAAAATACCCACACCGGTCGGACCATATATTTTATGGGAAGAAAAAACATAAAAATCGGCATCCAGAGCCTGTACATCAATCTTCTTGTGAGGAACCGCCTGAGCTCCGTCAATCAGGACATATGCGCCTGCTTCGTGTGCCTGTTTGATAATCTTCTCTATCGGATTTATGACACCTAACGCATTAGAAATATGATTTATGGCTACAATCCTGGTTTTCTCCGTAAGGAGTTTGGTATACTCACTCAAAATCAATTCTCCATTATCATCGACAGGAATCACCTTTAAAAGCAATCCTTTTCTCTTTGCCAAAAATTGCCACGGGACAATATTGGAGTGATGCTCCAAATGGGAAATGATTATCTCATCTCCTTCCTTTACCAAAGGTTCAATACTTGAAGCTACTAAATTTATCCCTTCCGTAGAGCCTTTAGTAAAGATGATCTCATAGTCCTTTTTTGCATTAATAAACAATTGAACCAACTTACGGGCTTCTTCCATTTCTACGGTAGCTATCTGGCTTAGAGTATGGATTCCCCTGTGCACATTTGAATTTATGGTTTTATAATAAACCTCTTCGGCTTCTAAAACGGACAAAGGTTTTTGAGATGTAGCCGCATTGTCCAGATAGATCAAAGGATTTCCATTAACCGTTTGTTCAAGAATGGGAAATTGATTACGTATATATTTTAAATCTATATTCATCAGTTAAAATTAAATTTTTCAAAATTAATCAACTTTAGCATATAAATAGTATTTTATAATTACAGCATTATATGATTGGGAATTATTTGCGTATTCATTTATAAAAAACAAGCTCAAATCTTTTCTACAAAAGGAATTTCAGGATTGGCAATTTCCCGGATCATTTTTATTACTTCTTCAAATAATTCTGAAACCTGAGATTCGGAAAACAGGTTAACCCCGTCAAAATGCAGAAGTTCCAACCCCCGAAAAGGCTTCTTAAAACTCCATATTCCCACCTGAACGGGTTCAGCCAACTTTTCATTTAAGATCATATAAGCATAAAACACGAGCTGGATAAAAAACTTGAAATTTTTATCTTCCCGAATATTATTTAACTTCTCCGATTTGAATTTCAACGAACTTACGGAAGATGTTTTGTAATCTATAATCCGATTTTGTCCATTAAAAATATCCCATCTGTCAACAAAACCCTTAAGCTGTACGATACCGATTCCCTGAATATCTACTGTTGAGGTCAGCTTTTTTTCAATATCTTTCAAGAAAATCACATTACCGTTCTTTATATCTGCCAAATCCCTGAGAATAATCTTTTCAACAGTTTTCTCCGCCAATAACTTTTGTAAATAATTTTGTCCTCGTTCAAATAGATCCGGATTCAATTCTTTTTTTATATAATCCTCCAGATGAATGGGATAATTACTTAAGGCAACCTTTAAGTCATTCTCCGTCAGGATGTTTCCCTTTAGTTGCGAATACAGAGATTCCAACGTGTGGTGAATTAGGTTGCCATAGCTCAACGGCGATATTTCTTCCTCTATTTCTTTTTTCCCTCCAAGTCGAAGAATTTTTTGCAGATAAAATCCGACCGGATTATACTGATAGCTTGTCAGGTGAGTAGGAGAAACAGGCTTTTTCAACCATTGATGAATAGCCTCTACTAATGCCGGAGTTTTTTCAATGGAAAATTCTCCGGAACGTTCCAAATCTCCCGAATAAGAAGCAACGATCTCATTTATTTTATGATCGGACTCAAACTCCAACTGACTGATAAACCGACTTTTTTCGCCGGAATTGATACCTTCGGTAAAATTATTATATAACAACGTGATGTTTTCCGCATGTTGAAGCAACCGGTAAAAATGATACGCATAAATAGCATCATTCTCCAGAAAAGTATTGATATCGTAATTCTTTTTCACATCAAAAGGAATAAAAGAATTATCCGATTTTCCTGCCGGAAGTATGCCTTCATTCACTCCGGTCATAATTATATTTTTAAAACTCAACAGACGAGTTTCCAACATACCCATTAATTGAAGTCCTTCCAGCGGTTCTCCGATAAAATCTATCTTTTCATTAATCAGTATATGCTGGTAAAATGTGTATAAAAGAGAAAAACTGTCAATAGATGACGCATCCTGAGATAATTGAGAAAATAACAGAGAGAACAAATTTTTAAACTTAAGGTAATTTTCCCTTAAAATCGGTTCTTCATGGTCGGGTTCCCAAAATTTATTAGCACAGAATTTATACAGTTTTTGAATTAATTCCAAAGGATTTCGATAACTTTCAAAAACAAAGAGCATTTCCCAAGAATTTAGCCGTTCATAAATAAGGGCATCCGGGATAAACACACGGTTATTATTTTTAATATCAGTGATAAAGGCTGAAACGGAAGGAACATATCCGATCAGTGAATTTTGTAGAATATCAAGGACATCCTGAAAATAAAAGCCTCCGGATTTATTTTTCTCCCTGAAAATATGCAACTGAAAAACCTGCTTGAAAAAAGAAGCCAACAGTGAATTTTTCAGCGGATAGCCCATAGTGATGTTGATTCGCTTAACGCTTTCTGGAAGGCTTTCCATGATAGAGGGAAGAATAGTTTCATCACATAAGACCAGAGCTGTTTGTTGCAATTCTTCCTCCGTAAGGTTTTTTAAAATAGTACCCACATATTTTGCCTGAGCCACTTCCTGAGAGGTACTTACCACATTGATTTTTTTAGGTTGAGAAAAGCTGTTTTCAACCCATTGAAAATCCCGATTGGCGTAATAGCCCCACTTACTGTGACTTCGTAAAAAATGCCCCGCTTCCTGATTTTTATCTTTCATATAATACACATCGGAATCCCAATAAAGAAGAGTTTGCGAATGAGAGATAAAATGTTTGATTAGCTTTTCTTCTTTAGGAGTGATGGCATTCAGCCCCACAAAGGCAAAAATCTCATCTTCAGGAATATTGATGTTGTTTAGATTATCCATAACCGAAGAGAGGATCATGCCCTGAGTTCCGGTTCCTTTCTTTTTTAACGATGCGGTTAATTCTTTATATAAAACAAGATTATTTTTCCAGAACTTACTATTCTTATAAAATAATTTTTCATTATTCCGGGAATCTAATGTCTCACCCCAATTCTCAATCCTCTCAATGGAGGCAAGATGTTCCAAAACCTTTAAAGGATTCTCTGCAAAAGTATCTATATCATTGAAATCTTTAAGGAGAGTAGGAATCCATTTCAGGAAGTCTTCCAGCTTTTCCTGCGGATTTATATATTTTTTCTGGATTTGAAAGGCTTCAAACCAAAGAGGAATATTCTCAATTTTAACCAACCCTGAATATCGTAAAACAAAATCCTCTATGGTGGAAAAAACAGGCATAAAACCGTCGTATCCTTTATCTATAAAATATTTTTTAAAAAACACAACCGGACGTCTTCCCGGAAGGATAAGATGAACTTTAGATAAATCATAATCTTTATCCAGCAGATCATT
>JAISSC010000031.1 GCA_031273305.1 Flavobacteriaceae bacterium | reverse complement strand
ATTCCGATAAAAAACCGGTTGTGGAGTAGGGATAGAAGCATTTGCATCTCCCATTTTGCTTGCGATTATCATTCCACCTTTTATTATCATTTCAGGTTTCACTCCAAACATTGCAGGGTTCCACAAAACAATATCTGCCATTTTTCCTACCTCGATGGAGCCTACGTATTGAGAGATACCCTGAGCAATAGCCGGGTTTATAGTATATTTGGCTACATATCTTTTAGCCCGAAAATTATCATTTTTATGTCCTTTATCTTCCGGCAGTTCTCCTCTTTGCACTTTCATCTTTGAAGCAGTCTGCCATGTACGGATAATTACTTCTCCCACACGCCCCATAGCTTGTGAATCGGAACTCATGATGCTGAATACTCCCATGTCGTGTAAAATATCTTCAGCGGCAATGGTTTCAGGGCGAATACGCGAGTCTGCAAAGGCTACATCTTCAGGAATATTTTTACTTAAGTGGTGGCAAACCATCAACATATCCAAATGTTCGTCTATGGTATTGATGGTATAAGGACGTGTCGGATTGGTAGATGCCGGTAATACGTTAGGATACATAGCCATTTTAATAATGTCGGGAGCATGTCCTCCTCCGGCACCTTCTGTGTGGAAAGTATGAATTACCCTCCCGTTGATGGCGTTGATGGTGTCTTCCACAAATCCGGCTTCATTTAAAGTATCTGTATGAATGGCTACCTGCACATCATATTTGTCTGCCACTCTCAGGGAGGCATCGATCACGGCAGGAGTGGTTCCCCAGTCTTCGTGTATTTTAAGCCCCAGAACCCCTGCCTCAATTTGTTCATTTAGAGGTGGTTCCGTAGAACAATTTCCCTTTCCGAAAAAACCTAGATTCATAGGAAAAGCTTCGGCAGATTCTAACATCTTTTGTATAAACCACTTTCCGGGAGTGCAGGTAGTGGCGTTGGTTCCATCGGCAGGTCCCGTTCCTCCGCCTATCATGGTAGTAATTCCGCTGTATAGAGCCGTTTCAATTTGTTGTGGCGAGATAAAATGTATGTGTGTGTCAACTCCACCTGCGGTGGCAATAAAACCGTTTCCACCGTGCACTTCCGTAGAGGCTCCGATTATCATATTGGGAGATATTCCATCCATCGTGTCGGGATTTCCTGCTTTTCCTATTCCTACTATCTTTCCGTCTTTGATGCCTATATCTGCCTTCACTATTCCCCAATGGTCGATAATGATTGCTCCTGTAATTACGAAATCCAATACCCCGTTGTCTCGTACAGCAACCGAAGATTGAGCCATTCCATCTCGTGCTGTTTTTCCTCCTCCGAAAATGCTCTCATCTCCATAAACAGCATAATCTTTTTCTATTTCTATAATAAGCTCCGTGTCTGCCAGACGGATTTTATCACCTGCCGTAGGCCCATATAAATTGGCGTATTTTATTCTATCTATTTTAAGGCTCATTGTTTAAGTTTTTAAATTTTAGTTTATCCAATAATTTCACTGCTGCTGTTTTATTACTTTCGGAAGTAGTGTCACCGTTAACCAGATTATTAAAGCCAAATACCCGATGAGCACCTCCGAAAGAGACCAACTCTACCTCTTTTTCTTCTCCGGGTTCAAATCGTATGGCTGTGCTTGACGGTATATTTAACCTCATACCAAACGCTCTGACCCTATCAAATGATATTTTACGGTTTACCTCGAAAAAATGAAAATGAGACCCGATCTGTATCGGACGGTCGCCTGTATTGACGACCTTTAGTTTTACCGTCTTCCTGCCGACATTGCAATTAATGTCTCCCTTAGCTATAAAAAATTCTCCCGGAATCATATCAAAACATTTTTAAAGGTTAACGAATAGGGTCATGAATAGTTACTAATTTGGTTCCATCAGGAAAAGTAGCCTCTATCTGTACTTCGTGTACCATTTCAGGAATACCCTCCATCACATCGTCTCTGGTCAAGATAGAAGCACCATATTGCATAAGTTCCGCTACGGATCTACCATCACGTGCAGCCTCTAACAAGTGGCTGCTAATAAGAGCAATAGATTCAGGGTAATTAAGTTTTAACCCGCGTGCTCTTCTTTTTGTTGCCAACTCACCCGCAAGATGTAATAACAACTTTTCAATTTCTTTAGGAGTCAAGTTCATATATTTAATTTATTTTTATCTTCCTTACCATATAATATTTTATTCCATTAAACGCTAACCTTAATATACTTTGGCTTTGTTGAGAAAATATAGTTTTCAATGATGTTTTATAATTTTTGTTATATATGATATTGAATTACATTATGTTACTAAGATTAAAAATTGATTTTATGATCAGTAATTAATATTTTTTAATGACCATGTATTTTAAGTTTATAATTGAATAAGATAATTTTTTTTCCAAACAAATATATTAAAAATAAGAGTATGCTACGTAAAAAATATTTTTTTCTGTAAAATAAACGTAAGTAATTTAAGTATGCTTAATGTGTCTTTATATTTAAGTAATATTTATTTCCAATTATTCACTAGGTTAATATAGTAATATGGTATAAAATAAGGCTTTAATCAGATTAAAGTCGGAAAAATATACCGTTCAAATACTATAAAAATTTATGTGTCCGTAGTGTTGAGTTTTTTGTAGTAATAAATATATAGCATAAATAATATGGTATATTATAATATTTTATGCGTAAAATAATAACCGATTATTTTAGATATATTTTGAAAAATAAAAAAAGTTGAAAAATAAATTTGCATATTCAAATAATGTATTGTTACTTTGCGTACGTATTTATTTGTTAACATAACTCAACAACCCAATTATTAAAATAGTAAATATATATCTTATGAGAAAAACCAGAAACAAGTTCTTTGTCTTATTAGCAACTATGTTTATAAGTTGTATGATTAAAGCACAGGAAGACAATTCGGACGAAAGTTTTAAACCTTCGTTCCATGTGGGAGCATTATTGCATACATACGTAGGTATACAGCAAAAAGGGTTTGGCAGCGGATCAAGTTCTGCCGATTCATGGAAAAGCGAAGCCGTATTATACAGGGCACGGCTTATGACGGAAGCACATCTGACCAAAAAAGATTATGTTTTCATTGAGACGGAATTGACCTCACCATTAGGTACAAGTGGAGATAAAGCCGGAGGGATAAAGATTTTGGATGCTCAGTATGATCACACATTCAGCAAAGAATTTGTCGTATCCGCAGGTAAAATACTCGTATCGCACAACCGGAACGGATTACAAACAGCGAGTACTTTGATGGTGAACGATTTTACGTATTTTCAATATCCTTATAACATGTCTGAGGATAGTCCGTTACAAAACGACTTGGGTAGAGACATAGGGATTAATCTTTCCGGAGGATTCTTAGACAGTAAACTCAAATATCGGTTAGGCGCATTTGCAGGAAGACGTGATTTTGAAGGACATGAGAGTTCACCATTTCGTATCGTCGGACGTTTGGAATACAATTTTCTGGATATTGACAAATATTCAGGAACGAATCTGGGGCAGGGAAAGACTTTTACCATTGCAGGAGGATTTGATACGCAAGGGACTTATTTAGCTACCGGAGCAGATGTTTTCGTGGACTATCCGTTGGGTGCAGACGGTTCCCTTACTCTCAACGCAGCCTGGTCATATTTGACAGGAGGTAACGACCTCTCTGCAAAATATTCTTTTGCCACTATGATTCCATCACAAAACACACAATTATTGGAATTAGGTTATTACATCAAATCCCTGAAACTTCAACCCTGGATACGTTATGAAAAACAGGATATAAATTCTAAAAGCAATCAACGAGGAGGATTGGATGCCTCAACTTTTGATAAGCTAAACACAACTACCGTATTTGGAGGAGGATTGAGCTATTTTTTCAACGGATATGATACAAATGTCAAGTTATCATATGTTGCGATGAAAGAAGGTGCATTGACGGATGCGGGAAAAGTTACCGATAAAACTTATGGGCAAATTTGGTTACAATTACAGCTTTGTCTTTTTTAAAATGAATTAAAAACTATAAAATCTATTAAATTAAAAACAGTAAAACGATGAAAAAAATAGTATCAAAAATTATGTTAATATGCTTTGTTGGCATATTGGTAGTGGTAACAGGATGTTCCAAAAGTAAAGAAGGAGATGCTCAGGGTGATGGGAAAAAAGACGAGAATACGGTAGAAGTAGGAATTTTGCATTCTCTCAGCGGAACAATGGCTATTTCTGAGGTTTCTCTTCGAGATGTATTGCTCATGGGGATTGATGAAATTAATGCTTCCGGAGGAGTTTTAGGTAAAAAGATTGTGCCGGTGGTTGTCGATCCTGCTTCCGATTGGGATTTATTTGCCGAAAAATCCAAAGAATTATTAGGTAAAAATAAGGTAAGCGCAGTATTCGGATGTTGGACTTCCGTGTCTCGTAAATCGGTATTACCTGTTTTTGAAGAATATAAAGGCTTGTTATTTTATCCCGTACAATATGAAGGACAAGAGCAATCTCCGAATATTATATATAGCGGAGCAACTCCCAATCAACAGTTAATTCCGGCTGCCGAATTTCTGATGAGCAAAGAAGGCGGTTCATATAAAAAATTCTATCTGTTGGGGACAGACTATGTATTCCCGCGTACGGCAAATAAGATACTTAAGAACTATCTTTTGGCACAAGGAGTTCCGCCTGAAAACATTATTGAGGAATATACTCCGTTTCATCATCAGGATTATCAAACTATTGTCTCCAAGATAAAACGTTTTTCAGCCTCCGGCGGAGCCTGCGTGTTAAGTACCATAAACGGAGACAGCAACGTACCTTTCTACAAAGAATTTGCCAATCAGGGGATGAGTGCCTCAGCCTGTCCTATTATGGCTTTTTCCGTAGCTGAGGATGAATTGAGAGCAATGGATACTAAATTTTTAGTAGGACATTTGGCAGCATGGAACTATTTCCAATCCATTAAAACTCCCGAAAATTTCAAATTTGTTGAAAACTTTAAGAATTACTGCAAAGCCAATAATTTGCCGGGAAGCAACAGCCGTGTAACAGATGACCCTATATGTTGGTCATACACAGATTTATACCTGTGGAAAGCTGCAGTTGAAAAAGCAGGTTCATTCGATGTGGAAAAAGTAGTAGCCGCCTTGTCCGATACGGAATTTCAATCTCCGGCAGGTTTAGTAAAAATGCATCATGACAATCACCATTTAGCAAAAAAAGTACTGATAGGAGAAATCAGACCCGACGGACAATTTGATATTATCTGGGAAACAAAAGACCTTGTCAGCCCTGAACCATTCAGCAAATACGCCAAATAATAATTATCCCTGATGGAAGGAATCTGGCAAGATATATTCAGTGGTATAAGTTTGGGGAGCATCCTTATTCTGGTTGCACTCGGTTTATCTATCATTTACGGACTTGCAGGCATCATCAACATGAGTCACGGAGAGTTTATAATGATAGGAGCTTATACCACTTACTGTGTACAACAATTGTTTATTGCCTATCTGCCTCCGGAATGGATTGATTGGTCATTCTTTCTCTCATTGCCCATTTCCTTTTTAGTGGCAAGCCTTTTCGGTTTGCTTATCGAACGGCTGATTATCAGGCATCTTTACAGCCGACCGTTGGAAAGTTTGCTTGCTACTTGGGGAGTTAGTCTGATACTCATACAGTTGGCACGGAATATTTTTGGAGACCTGACTTCAGTACAAACGCCTGTTATATTATCCGGAGGGTTTGAAATCACCAAAGAGCTTACACTTCCGTATAACAGATTGTTTATCATATTTTTAAGTACCGGTATGTTTGCTTTTATATACCTGCTTTTTCAAAAGTCAAAATTAGGCGTTAAAATCAGGGCAGTTACCCAAAACCGCAGTATGAGCGCATGTGTGGGCATCTCAACCAAAAGGATAGATATGCTCACTTTCATGCTGGGGTCAGGCTTGGCAGGAATTGCAGGATGCGCCATTACGCTGATAGGAAATATTGTTCCAGACATGGGACAAAGCTATATCGTCGATTCATTCCTTGTCGTCGTAACAGGCGGAGTAGGGAAACTGGTCGGCTGTGTAGCATCAGGATTGGGTATCGGTATTTTTTCCAAAATATTTGAAATAAACTTCGAAGCCGTTTATGGAAAAGTACTTATGCTGGTATTGATTATCGTTTTCCTTCAATATAGGTCTAAAGGATTATTCCCCGACAAAGGAAGAGTAGGAAATGATTAATAAAAATAACGAATGCTCCGTATTATAATATAAAACTATGGTAAAAAGTAATAAATTATTATATATTCTGTTTCTGCTCATATTTCTGATTCTGATTCCTCTTTCCAAAATGCTGGGATTCATCGGAATTGATACGGTAACACTTTGGGGGCGTTATTGTTGTTTTGCCATTGCCGCTATCGGTGTTGACCTTATCTGGGGATATACGGGCGTTATGACCATGTGCCATGCATTTTTCTTTTGTTTGGGAGCATACGGATTGGGCATGTATATGACCATCTCCAATCTTCCTGAAGGACAAGCCGTTCCCGATTTCATGTCATGGAATCAGGTCGAATCGTTGCCTTTTTTCTGGCTGCCTTTCCGTAATTTCCCTATGGCTGTGTTTTCAGGACTGTTGATTACCGGTGTTTTTGCCTTTCTATTCAGTTATTTTATTTTCCGACGCAGGATAAAAGGAGTATTTTTTGCCATTATTACACAAGCATTTGCTCTGGCGATGTATCTGTTATTTTCCCGGAATGAAACCATGTTGGGAGGCTCTAACGGACTTACCAATTTCAGGTATTTGGCGGGATTGGATTTACGCTCCGAAAACGTAAAAATAGCAATTTATATCACTACCGTGCTAATGCTTATCCTGATATACTTCCTGTCGAAAAGGCTGACCCTCTCAAAATTTGGGAAAGTACTTATAGGCATCAGGGATAGTGAATCACGCCTGCGATTTGCAGGATATGAGGTTTCAGGCTATCAGACAACCATTTTTGTTATTGGTGCTTTGATTGCCGCCACTGCCGGTATGCTCTACATTCCGCAAACAGGGATCATTACTCCGGGTCGTATGGATGTAAAAGCCTCCATTGAAATGCTGATATGGGTCGCACTGGGAGGACGCGGAAGCCTGAAAGGAGCAGTAGCAGGAGCTTTGATAGTAAATGCACTATACAGCATGTTTACCTCACTGATGCCCGAAGCATGGCCTTACATACTCGGAATATTATACATTTTGACGGTTCTTTACCTGAACAACGGCATCATAGGACTATTAGATAAAAAACGTAAATTAAAAAATAAATTATTAACCTCAAAATAATAAAGTTATGCTATCAATTTCAAACCTAAACGTATCTTTTGGAGGTGTACAAGCCCTGAATCTGAAAAATTTCTCATTGAAGAAGAAAGAACTAAGAGTTATTATAGGTCCTAATGGCGCAGGGAAGTCTACCTTTATGGATGTTTTATGCGGAAAAACAACTCCGAAGTTCGGACATGTTCTATTTAAGGGAAAAAGCCTTATCGGGAAGTCTGAAACGGAGATAGCCCGTATGGGTATCGGACGTAAGTTCCAGAAGCCTTCCGTTTTTGAAGGACTTACGGTATTTGACAACCTCTTACTCGGATTGAAAGGCAAAAAGAAGTTTTTATCGTCCATGTTCTTTAAGCTAACGCAGGAACAATCGGATAAAATTCTGGAAGTAGCCTGTCAGGTCAATCTGGAAAAGGAATTGAACACTTTCGCAGGTTCTTTATCTCACGGACAAAAACAATGGCTGGAGATAGCGATCGTCCTGCTTCAAGACCCCGAATTGATGTTGATTGATGAACCTGCGGCAGGAATGTCGGATTCCGAAACAGCAAAAACAGGAGAATTGCTTTGTGAACTTGCTAAAAACAACGGAGTTATCGTTATTGAACACGATATGCATTTTGTAGAACAAATAGCGCAGGAAAAAGTAACAGTTCTGGTACGCGGCGAAGTTTTGACCGAAGGAACTTTTGACGAAGTAAAGAACAATCAGGAAGTTATAGACTGCTATTTAGGCTCTCCTGATTCCGCACAAGTAAAAAAATAAAATGTCAAACACTTACTCAGGCTGTATATATGCATGGAAAACAAGGAACAAATAATTAATGGACGAACGGATAAAACATCTTTGTCGGAAAATTTAAGTAAACCGGAGATTATCCTTGAGACCAAAAATATTCGGGCAGGATACGAAGGAAGTCAGATACTCTGGGGAGTGGATATGCAGGTGCAAAAAGGAAGCGTGACCACCATTATGGGACGCAACGGAGTAGGGAAGACTACCTTTTTACGCACGATCATGGGGTTGGTAAGGACGAAAGATACCATAAAATTCAAAGGAGAGGAAATACAATCCCGTTCTACTTATAAAAGAGCAAAAAGAGGAATCAGCTATGTTCCGCAAGGAAGGGAAATTATACCCAAACTTACTGTTTATGAGAATATCCTGATAGGAATGGAAGCAAGGAATGATTCCATACGTACGTTCAATGAGGATGAAATCTACGGATTGTTTCCTATACTTAAGGATTTTCGCAGTCGTTTGGGTGGAAACCTGAGCGGAGGACAACAGCAACAATTAGCCATTGCACGTGCTCTGGTCGGAAATCCGGACTTGCTTATCCTCGATGAACCTACGGAAGGCATACAGCCATCCATCACGCTTGAAATAGCCGATGTGCTGAATCAATTAATTGAAAAAAAAGGACTTAGCATTTTATTGGTGGAACAAAAACTGGATTTTGCACGGAGACTTTCCGATTATTATTATATCATGGACAGAGGGCAAATAATTAAACATGCGGGAAAAGACCAAATTGATTTTGAGGAATTAAAGAAATATTTGTCTGTATGATAAAAATATGGCTCAGCCTGATGCACAGGGGTATCTTTGACAATGGAAGTGGCCTTGCGTGAGGGATTGAAGTGGAAATCCTTTTTGTGAGGAACGAGCAAAAAGATTGGAACGGAAAGCCCGACCCGACAGGGGCACGCCCAAATAAAAAAAACTCTATCTCTTGACTTTGATTATGCGACATGCTAAATGATTTTTTGGACAGCCCGAAGGGCAAAATACTGACTAGTCCCGCCTTTCAGGCGATGTTATTGGTTGTCGTTGCCCGCAGGTCACCGACCTGCGGTTATGAAAATCTGTCCTTTCAGGACGTCAGAGGATTTTTACTTAAGTATGAGTATATTAAAATTTTATCATGTAAATTTGTATTTTTATATCATATGATGACATGATGAAAATAAGCGGAAATTACCAGCATACTCTTAAGTTATATAATTGGACTTACATCGTTGCTTTAACGGTAATTGCCCTTATTTCTTTTTTCAGTCAGGTGTTTATTCATAACTATTTATCTAATCAAAGTTTGGATACGCGTTTTCTCAATTATGCCGCCAAACTTCGCTCAGATTCTCAGTCTCTGGTCAAATATGCTCTTTTGCTGGAGAAAGGTCAGGATTATAAATCGAACCGTAAAAATTTTTACAATACATTCTGCCAATGGAAAGAAACGTATCGTAGCCTGCGCGAAGGCAATGAATTTTTGAGTATTCCCCGTTCTAAAAACAAGGAAATGGAGGAACTTTTTGTTATCATTGACAAGCCTTACAACGAAATGGCAGATGCTTCGGAAGCAATGTATAAAGTACTCTCCGCCCATGAAGGCTCTGCCGATATAAGCGCATATGTGGAAATACTGCTCAAAAACGAGAAAACATACCTGCTGGGTATGGAAATGATAGTTTTTGATTATGACAGGATACTCCGTAATAATATTAAGTTTTTAAAAAAATTAGAATGGTCTTTATTCAGCATCGTTATCGTTTGTTTGATATTCGAGGCACTGGTTATATTTAAACCTCTTTCCGGAAAGTTAAAAGCCTCTTTTGCCGGGTTGGTTGACACGGAAAAGTATTCCCGTAAACTAATCGAGCAAATTCAGGAAGCAAATAAAGACCTGGAACAATCTCATAAAGAATTAAGAGAAGTCAATTTTGCTCTGGAAAAAGCTACGTATCTCGTAAAAACAGATGCTTGCGGAAATATTATATATGCAAACGATAAATATTGCAACGTAACCCGATATTCAATGGCGGAATTACGAGATAAACCTCTGTTTTACAATAATATGGGTAGGGAAAAGAGTATAATTTACGACCATATTGAAAATGAAGAAGTAAAAAATGAGGTCTGGCAGGGAGAAATATTCGATCACGCCTCAGATGGAACAGGCTTTTGGATGAATGTTACCCTGATGCCTATTTTTAACAGTAAGGGACAGCTTTACAGGTATTATGCCATTTGCTTTGATATTACGAAGACCAAACAGGCAGAGAAAGAGGTGCATATGCTTATGGAGGAAAAAATGAAGCAGAAAGATGAACTCCAGAGGATACGTTCCGAATCTATTATAGCAGGAGAGGAGAGGGAGAGAAAACGAATTGCCGCCGAAATACACGACGATATAGGACAAATGCTTACCGCCCTGAAAATGAGAATGGAAATTGTCGAAGCAGAAAAACAAAATTCGGATAGAGACCTGAGCGAGGTTAAGGAAATTATTGTTTCCATTATTCATGAAACGCGGAAGATCTGTGCGGAATTACTTCCCAGCGTGTTGGATGATTTTGGTCTGAAAGCCGCCATCAACGACCTGTTGAAAACTATACGTTCTTCAACGCCGTTGCAGGTTAAATTACATGACAATATGGATTCCGGATTGTTGACAAAAATGCAGGAAACGGTTATTTACAGGATTTTGCAGGAGGCTACCAACAACGTCATAAAACATGCTCAGGCAAAGAATATTTTCATAACTATGGTATCTGATGCAGAGAATATTTATATAAAGATACAAGATGACGGCATCGGATTTGATTTGGATATAAATGCGTTATATAACCGGAAAGTAATGCACCCCACATATGGATTGATAAGTATGAAAGAGCGTGCTGATCTGCTGGGAGCTGATTTTAAAATATTTTCAAAAATAAACGAGGGAACTTCTATTGAACTGGAAATTCCTGTTCAACAAGTATAAAGAGCAATGGATACGGATAAAAAAATAACTATTTTATTGGCGGATGACCATGAAATATTCAGAAATGGTGTGGAACACCTGATAAACAACGAGCCTGATATGAAAATCGTCGCTACTGCCGTAAACGGCTTGGAGGCACTGCAAAAAGGTCTCGAACTGCAACCGGATATTATCCTAATGGACATATCAATGCCAATCATGACCGGATTGGAAGCCGCCGCCAAACTGATGAAACGGAACATAAAATCCCATATTATTTTCTTTTCCCTATACGATAGAGATGATTATGTATTGCAATCATTAAAAATAGGTGTGAAGGGATATATGCTGAAAGACTCATCCAACAAAACTTTCCTGAAATCTATCCGTCAGGTAATGCAGGGAGATTATTTTTATTCCGGTGACTTAACCAACCTGTTAGTCGGCGAGTACCTGAAAAAGGAGAAGCAATCGGAAGAAAATGAAAAGAATATGCCAATACATCTCTCCAATCGTGAAATTGAAATATTAAATCAGATAAGGAATGGAAAGAGCAATAAAGATTTGGCTACTGCCTACAATGTGAGCACACGAACCATTGAAACGCATCGCCTCAACATCATGCGCAGGCTGGGAGTTAAACATATAGAAAATGCAATAGAACTTGCTATACGCGAAGGGATTATTTAAATGGTAATAAAGCATGGTAGGACGGAAGATGAACAAAGCCGTGCAACAAATTGATGGTTAATATTTTGGTTTAATTAGGTAATTTTTATCTGCCATATCGGACATTTATTTTGTAATAAGTTCATAATAAGCACCTTTCTTGTCACTCGTCAATGAGGTTTGGATAAAGGTAGAGATGTGTATGAATTTATCGGACATGATATTGTTTGAATTAACTCACTTAAACTTTTTTGTAGAAAAGGCAATTCGGAAAGATGAATAGCTCTCTTGCAAAAGTAACAAAAAGGGAGTTAGAAAATTGCATTTTACCATTTATTCCAAAAAATAAAAGAGGTTTTCCGAGCCGTTTTGAGGTGCATGATATTTTTAAACCCTTACTCATACGATTTGATAAAAGAGATAAATAACCGGTTAAATTGGCATTATCCTGCTTTGGCTTTTATCGTACTAAAAGTTTAAATGAGTTCATATTCAAAGGATTAAGAAAAAGCAAAAAACACCACAATGACCCTTTATTTTTTACTAAAATTAATAGGAGTTTGTAAATTTTTATAGTCGCTCAGGTCTGCTTTTAAAGAACCTACGGCTAATTCGGCTTTTATTTGTATAGGAACATGATTAGAATCGTCGGTGACCCACATGGTAACGCCTTCTTGTTCCTTAAAAACTCTTCCTGCGAGAACATAAGGTCTTATTTTCAAACATTTGACGGAACCAAAACTCGATTTTATATTTTCTCTGCCTAAAATTTTAATCTTAAAATTTAATGTTTCATCATCCATAAAGACATCCAGACTGATGAAATCTCCGGGTTTGTAATTATCCGTATTCATATTCCTCAGATAATAGAAAGCGGAAAGCATATCATGTATCTGTCCTGTATATGTGTAATTTTTGGATGTTTTATTCTTATTATTAGTATAGGTTATCTTTTTGTTTGTGTGATCTATAACCATAGTCTGGTCTCTTACATAGGAACCTTCGCGTATTTTCCTTATAAATTTAGAGGATAGCAGCGTAGACTTATCCATATAAGTTTCATAATGGTCTTCCACTTTAAAGAACACCTTTACGGCTCCGGTAGAATATCCTTCTCCTATTACATGATAATGAGGCTTTCCGTTATAAGTTACCTCATTGGTGGTCATGGTGGCATATCCGGCATTTAGGATACCGTAATGGATTCTGTACCTCAGATATTCCCCATTTTTAAATTGTTCTGCTGATAATGAATCTGCAAAAATAAAAAAGACGGAGAAAGATAAAAACAACAAAAGAGTAAATAGCTTTTTCATTCCATACTTTTACACTAATAATAAGTTCCGTCCCGGAGGCGAATTTAAAATTAGTATGATAGACAATTCAAATTTGTTGCCAAAATATTTTTTATGGTAAAAAATAAGATGGAACCTTAATCTGTCAGGCTAAGTACCTCTGTTATTTCAGGTACATGTTTTTTTATAGTTGCTTCAACTCCCAACTTCAATGTACTGTGATTAATAGAACATTCGGAGCAGGCACCTGTAAATCTTACTATTACCTTATTATCTTTAATGATTTCAACGAGTTCAACATCTCCGTTGTCGGAGATTAAAAAAGGACGTATTTCCTCTAATGCTTTATTTACTCGATCTGTTAATGTTTCCATAAATTTTATAATATTAAGAAAGTTATTTTGTTGAGCAACCTGCCATAGTGGTTATCCTTACGGCTTCGGTTGGAGGTAGATCCTCATTTCTTTTCACCAGGCTTTGAATCATGTTTTTAGCCACATCCATATAAAGGTTGGATATAGTTTCTTCTTCCTGCAACACAGCAGGTCTGCCATAATCGGAGGCTTCCCTTATGGTTTGTACGATCGGTATTTCTCCCAAAAGGGGTAATTCCATACTTTCAGCTAATTTTCGCACTCCCTTTTTCCCGAAAATATAGTATTTATTTTCCGGGAGTTCTTTAGGGGTGAAATAAGCCATATTTTCAACCAATCCCAGAACAGGTACATTAATTTCAGGCATCCTAAACATAGCAACACCTTTTTTAACATCTGCCAGAGCCACGTGCTGAGGAGTACTTACTATAACCGCACCCGTGACCGGCACTTCCTGTACGATGGAAAGGTGAATATCTCCGGTTCCCGGAGGCAGGTCTATAAGAAGAAAATCCAGTTTTCCCCAATTCGAATCATGCAATAATTGATGAATAGCTTTGGAAGCCATTGCGCCACGCCATATAACCGCCTGATTTGAACCGGCAAAGAAACCTAATGAAAGCAGTTTAACTCCATAACTTTCCACAGGTTCTATCTTGTTATCTTTAGAAGATACCGGTTTTTCATTTGCTACATCAAACATCGTAGGGATGGAAGGACCGTAAATATCCGCATCCAGTATTCCTACCTTAAATCCCATCTTAACTAAGGCTATGGCTAAATTTGAAGCAACAGTAGATTTTCCCACACCTCCTTTTCCGGAAGCAATAGCTATAATATTCTTAATTCCCGAAATTGCATTTCCCTTTATCTCTCTTTTCTCAGGAACATCCTGTAATATGGTTAGTTTAAGTTGAATATCTTTTCCGAATTTTTGTTCAAAAGCCGTATGTATAGCCGTCTCCATTCTTTTCTTTTCATGCATGGCAGGAGAGTAGGCGAGTATATCAATACTAACGGAACCCTCAATAACCTGAATATTTCTTACCCGATCATCGACTCCAATCTCTTCCAGAAAGTTTTTAATTTCTTCTTTACTTATCATCTTATCTTAATTAATGAAGAATTATTGCTGCATAATATTTTTACAAATTTAACAATCTTCACGAATTAATAAACGCTTTTTTGGAGATAATACAAATGATAAAATAGAGAAAGCTGATAATACGAGGCGTAAAGCAGGTGATATAAAGGTTATTACGCCAAAAAACTAATTTGAATATTGAGAGTATGAATACCTGAAAATAGTTTAACCTGAGTTTGGTTTTAAGAGTAGAGACGTCCCAATTTGGGCGTCTAACCCCATTACAGGCGAAGCGTATCAACCTTATGATTGACAGATACACCCAAATTAAACATCTTTACATACCGTAAATTAACCTGATCATGTAAAAAATCCAGTACATACATTTTATTATTTTCATGGGTTTTGCTGATAATTTCTAATTTTAATTCCACTTATCCATAAATGATTATACGTTCTTATTGAATTAATACGGTTTTTTCGGGCATAAGATTTAAATTTAATAGAGGTATTTTATAATTTTACTTGAAATATCAAAAATTTATTTTATCTTTGTGCCGGGAAATAACATTTACAATTTAAACAAAGTTCAATCAGATCCTTAACAAAATGAAACCTTTAGTTCTTTTTAACATTCCAGATTTGGAAGTTAGAAAAAAGATGTTTGTGCGTATACGACTACGCATTAAGGAAACATAGTCCGGATAGACAGAACTCGCATTACTTGCCTTTTGTGGTGAGGCGAGGAGTTACTTGTTTTACAAGTTTTTTCCAAATATTAACACGGCATATTTATACTATAAAGTAAAATTAAATTACAAGATAATGAAAAAAGTTTATTTTATCTTATTGATGACAATTTTATGTGCTTTCCCTGTGATGGCACAGATAGCTGTTGGCGGGTCGAGACCAATAGAGGGGGCTATCATAGATTTAAACAATCCTTATGATGGAGTTCGTATCAGAGGCGGATTGTTGCTCTCGAATGTGGAGTTGCAGAATCTGACCCATATTCCCGCTAGCGGGTTTGTTGGCATTACAAGTTCACAAGACTCATATCCTGCCCTGAAAGGTATGATGGTTTGGAACATTAACAATGGCAATAGTAGCACGAGTCGTCCTAAAGAAGGCGTATATATCTGGGACGGCTACAACTGGCTCTACATTGGCGGCAGCGACTAACAACCTTATCCTTATACTAATAAAAATTAAATTACAACATAATGAAAAAAGTTTATTTTATCTTATTGATGACAATTTTCTACGCTCTCCCTG
>JAISSC010000148.1 GCA_031273305.1 Flavobacteriaceae bacterium | reverse complement strand
CATAAATAGGGTATATTGATAATGGAGACGGAATCGTGAAAAGATTGAATTTTGAAGTTGGTTTATGAGAAAAATAGGTTTAATAATCTTTAATATTCTGTGTTTCAATTTTGCAGCATTTGCTCAGGATATAAATAGTATTCTTGACAAACAAAAGTTTGAGACTATCGTTCAATTTATTTTGACCAATGGCGACAGAGAAACCTATTGTCAAATGTATAACAATAGCCCTCATTATGAATATGAAGAAGGGATTGATATTTATCTTGATCCCATCAATCAACGTATTAATTTTACTGAGGAGCATTTATCATATAATATTTCCGACTATAATGAGATAGTAATTTACGATAGTGAGGAAGTTTATGGTACAAGATATTTTGACATAAGACTGAAAAATGAACGAGTATTTATAGAATATTATGGAGGGCATCTTGTAAGTGAAGTTTCGGAAGGAGCCAAAAAGTATATATCAATATTAGAAAAGTTGGCAGATTTTGCAGTATCGGATAATTAATGTAGGTTCCTAAAAAATAGTATAAATTAAAAAACCGTTCCGATTTTGTAATCTGCGTTTCATGCGGAATTTTATCTTACTTATCCAATTATGAACGCAGTGCGTCCTATTTTAAGACGACTTCGAAAAAAGCCCCGAACCGTCAATAGCAGTAAAATGGGTGGTAACTTTACAATCTGAAAAAATATAATAAATGGCAGAGAACGAGCATACACCAGTCCGGATAAATGCACTTTACGATACTATCAGCCAAATTATCGAAAAAGCACGTAACACGGTTTATCGTGCTGCCAATTTTGCTATGGTTCAGGCATACTGGAATATTGGCAGGGCAATAGTAGAGGAAGAACAAAACGGTAAAGAACGAGCAGATTATGGCACGGAACTGATAACACAACTGGCAAAAAAGCTGACCAAAAAGCATGGCAAAAATTTTAGCGAAAGGAACCTTTGGTACATCAAACAGTTCTACCAAAAATGGACAATTCTGAACGCGGTGCGTTCAGAATTGAGTTGGACACATTACCGTCTGCTTTTACGTGTAGAAAACGACAACGCAAGGCAATTTTATATGCAGGAAGCTATTGATTGTAATTGGAGTACAAGAAGTTTAGAACGCCAAATAAACAATCTCTATTACGAGCGGATATTGATGAGCAAAGACAGCGAAGTCGTAAAAAGTGAAGCTATTGAAAAAACGAACCAACAAGAGCCACAAGATATTATCAAAGACCCTTATGTATTGGAGTTTTTAGGGCTGAAAGACAACATCGATTTTAGAGAAAGTGAATTAGAACAAGCCATTATCAACAAGTTGCACGATTTTTTACTGGAATTAGGTAAAGGCTTCGCCTTTGTGGGGAGGCAATACCGCCTGACCACCGAAACGGGCAAACATTTTTACGCTGATTTAGTCTTTTACAATTATCTGCTAAAATGCTTTCTGATAATCGACCTGAAAACCACTGAGTTAACCCATCAGGACATCGGACAAATGGATATGTACGTCCGTTATTTTGAAGATAAGATAAGACAAGAAAACGATAATCCGACAATCGGTCTAATCCTTTGCACCAAAAAGGACAACACAGTAGTCAAATACAGTTTACTGAACGATAGCAAACAAATATTTGCTTCCAAATATATGACCTATATGCCCACAGAACAGGAACTAAAAAAGGAAATAGAACGAGAACGCCGACAAATAGAGCAGGAGAAAAACCTCAATTCCATGTAACCCCCCATTTTTAGTACAATTTAAAGATGTTGATCTTTGTCCGTTAGACCGAACAGTATGCACCACAATAAAAACAAATCAGATTTTATCTTTGAGATATTTACCTGTGTATGATTGTTTACATTTTATAATTTCTTCCGGAGTTCCGGAGAATACGACTTTTCCTCCGTTTATTCCTGCTTCGGGGCCTATATCTACGATAAAATCTGCACATTTGATAATATCCGGATGGTGTTCAATAACCATGACACTATGTCCTTTTTCAATAAGAGCATTAAAAGACTTTAATAATTTGTTTATATCATCGAAATGGAGACCTGTACTCGGTTCATCAAAAATAAATAAGGTTTTTTCTGAGGTATTTCCTTTCACGAGGAATGACGCCAGTTTAATTCTTTGAGCCTCACCTCCGGAGAGAGTTCCTGAGGATTGTCCCAATTGCAGATAGCCTAATCCCACATCTTGAAGAGGTTGTAATTTGGTCATAATTTTTTCCTGCTTACGAGTTTTGAAGAAATCAATAGCCTCGTCGATCGTCATTTCCAATACCTCTGCGATGTTTTTCCCTTCATATTTTACCTCTAAAATTTCCTGTTTAAACCGTTTTCCATGACAACTTTCACATTCCAGTTCAATATCAGCCATGAATTGCATTTCTACGGTTATATGTCCTTCCCCCTGGCAGGTTTCACAACGTCCGCCTTCCACATTAAAAGAGAAATGTTTAGGTTTGTAGTCATTAAGTTTACTTAATTTTTGTTTCGCAAATAAGTCACGGATGTCATCAAAAGCCTTCACGTAAGTTGCAGGATTAGAGCGGGAAGATTTCCCTATCGGATTTTGATCCACCAGTTCCAGATTCTCGATTTCTTTCCAGTTTCCTTTCAATTCGGAAAAATTACCCGGTTTATCTCCGCTCAATCCTAATTTTCGCTGTAAAGCAGGAGTTAAAATATCTTTCATTAAGGTACTTTTTCCTGAGCCGCTCACTCCGGTAACCACCGTTAAGCAATGCAGGGGCAACTTAACATCAATTCCCTTTAGGTTATTTTGGCGTGCTCCGGTTATTTCAATAAATTCTTTCGTTTTTCTTCGGGTTTTTGGAACTTCGATTTGTTTTTCTCCCTTAAGATATTCTGCCGTTAAAGTATGAGCTTCTTTCATCTCGTCATAAGTTCCCGAAAATATAACATTTCCTCCCAGATTTCCTGCATAAGGGCCGATGTCGACCAGATAATCGGCTGCTTTCATAATATCCTCATCATGCTCTACGACTACGACGGTATTTCCCAAGTCTCTCAACTTCTTTAGCACGGAGATAAGTCGTTCCGTATCTCTTCCGTGTAACCCGATGCTCGGTTCATCCAGAACATAAATGGAGCCTACCAGGCTGCTACCCAGAGAAGTAGCAAGGTTGATACGTTGAGATTCTCCTCCCGATAAGGTGTTCGATGCCCGGTTCAATGTCAGATATCCCAGACCGACGTCCAGTAGAAATTCAATTCTGCTGTTGATTTCAAATAATAAACGTTTTGCTACCTTAGTTTGATATTCGTCCAGTTTCAGTTTTTGAATTACCTGATATAATTGATCCAATGGCAGGTCTATCCAATCATTGATAGAATAGTTATTAATTTTCACATAATCGGTTTCCGGGCGGAGGCGTTTTCCCTTACAATCAGGGCAGACGGTTTTTCCTCTGTATCGGGAGAGCATAACCCTATACTGGATTTTATACGTGTTTTCTTCCAGCATTTTAAAAAAATTGTTCAGGCTTGGGAATCTTCGTTCGCCGGTTCCGTTCCATAGGATTTCTTTCTGTTTTTCTGTCAGGTCAAAATAAGGTTTATGGACAGGAAATTTCAATTTAGACGACTGCCGTATAAATTCATCCTTCCATTCGCTCATTTTTTCTCCTCTCCATGCAATTATCGCTTCCTCGTAAACGGACAGATTTTTGTTAGGGATTACCAAATCTTCATCAATTCCTAACACTTTTCCATAACCCTCACAAGTCGGACAAGCTCCGTAGGGGTTATTAAAGCTGAGGAAGTGAAGCGTAGGTTCTAAGAACCGGATTCCGTCCAGTTCGAATGCGTTGGAAAATTCTTTTATTTTAAGGGTCTCTGTGTTTTTTATAAAGCAATGTCCTTTGCCCTCGTAAAAAGCGATCTGTACACTATCGGCAAACCGTTGAAGAAATTCATCTTCATGCTCTATGGAAAAACGCTCAACAACGAGGTTGATTTCCGTATCTTCTTTAGGAGTAAAACCGAAGCTCTCCAAATCTTCGAGTGTCACTACGTTTCCGCCTACTTCCAGCCGAACATATCCTTGTCCTTTTAGTGTATTCAGGGTAGTTTTAAAATCTTTGTCTTCTATATCCAGAGGAGCTAACAACAGATATTTTCCTCCTACGGATAAAGATTTTACATATTCCGTTACGTCTGTTACTTCATCTTTTTTAACTTCGTTTCCCGAAATCGGGGAATAGGTTCTCCCTACTCTGGAAAATAATAATCGTAAATAATCGTAAATTTCGGTTGTAGTTCCTACGGTAGAGCGCGGATTTCCTGAAATCACCTTTTGCTGTATGGCAATAGCAGGAGCAAGTCCTTTAATATTGTCTACCTGAGGTTTTTCCAGTTTCCCCAGAAATTGTCGGGCATAAGAACTCAGGCTCTCTACATAACGCCGTTGCCCTTCCGCATATAGGGTGTCAAAAGCCAGAGTAGACTTTCCACTTCCTGAAACTCCGGTGATTACGGTTAACTTATTCTTCGGAATGGAGACATCTATATTTTTGAGATTATGAAGGTGCGCATTTTTAATAAAAATCACATCTTTATTATTATCTTCTGTTCTTATTTTCCGGATTTTTGTCTTCAAATGAGTGTTTTTTGAGAGAATTAAAAAATCAAATACAAAGATACGGAAATTAATACTTGTACGTAAGAAAAGTACGTTACACCAATTTGTCGCAGATTCAACTAATGAATGCAATATTCAGGTAGAGACGTCCCAACTTGGGCGTCTTCGTCCA
>JAISSC010000169.1 GCA_031273305.1 Flavobacteriaceae bacterium | reverse complement strand
TACAAAGGCTTTATGGGCGAGAACTTTATTAACTATGCCATCCTTGCCACTCCTACTTTCTTTGTCATAGCTAACGGTACTCTTGTAGGTCGTTATGCAAGTCTATCGGATACAGGATTGCTTTAAAAATATCAAGTAAAGTCGAAATGCTAAAGTAATAAAAAATTCAGGAGGAACTTACCCAAAAGTCAAATAAAACAGTAAAATTATTTTATAATTATTTTTTTATTTATATATTTGTGAATCATTTGGCTTTAAAAAGTAACAAATGAAACTTTAAAAAATTAACACACAAATATAAAATATAATATGGTTCCATGTTATATTAAGAAAACTTAGAGCTATAATAAAACTATAGTCTCATAAAAAATGAATTTATTTAAACACTAAAAAACTAAACACTAAACACTAAAAAATTAACACTAAAATTTAAGCACTAGAAAACTTAACACTGAAGTTTAAACGTTGAAGTTTAGACACTAAAATTAAACACTAAAAAATTATGAATCTAAAAAGAATGTTTTTAGCACAGCTTGCTATTTTACTTTTCTGTAAAGTAAATATAGAAGCGCAAGTTACTATTGGTGCAGATAGAGCACCACATCCCGGAGCCGTATTGGAATTGGAATCTCAAGGAAATCACGGATTATTATTGCCACATGTTTCCCTCACGGGTGCTTCTGATTGGATATTAGATGGTACCTACGTTGATGGAATGATGATCTATAATGAAAATTCCAGTACTACTAACCGTCTAAAAGGCAAAGGTCTTTATGTATGGACGAATAGAGAATGGCGGGCAACTCACCCATCGACTTGTTCAAGCGTACCCAATGTTGGGACTATTACACTCAGCAAAAGGGAGGCTCTAAAAAATGAAGTCTTTCAGGCTTCGGTGGAGCCTCCTGCGGAAGGAGCTATACAATATATTTGGAATATAACAGGCACCGCACCGGCGACAGGTTACTCGAACACCAATATCATCAGTTTAGCCGGTTTAGCTGTTGGATCCGTCACAATCAATGTGAAAGCGGTAAATCCATGTGGAACAGGAAATAGTTCCCAAGCTGTAACTGTAACGATAAAAAATAATTAATTGTGATTGCATATGAAAAAACGATTAATATTTATGTTAGCACTTATTGCTTCGGGAATGTGGAGCATGAGCGCACAGGTAATCATTGGCACTATGAACGACAGCACTACTCCTCACGCAGGTACCGTGTTGGAATTAAAATCTGAAGGAGGCAAAGCCGGTTTATTAATGCCTCGTGTAGCCCTTACGTCGGCTACAGTCTGGGAACCGGTTAGCGGCACTTCAATCAATGGTATGACTGTATATAATACCAATGATACAACCCAAAACGGTTTAGCAGGGAAGGGTGCTTATGTGTGGACAGACGGGCGGTGGTATCCTTTATCGCTTTCAGCACCTTGTACTTCAGCACCTGCCCTCCCTGTTTTGAGTGTAAGCGGTTTAAATGGAGATGAAATAACTATATTTAAACCTTTCCTTGCCTTTGTGACCAATCCTGAACCCGGAACGGAGTATGAATGGACTTTGCCGGAAGGGTTGATAGGTCATTCCAATTCGAATGTGATTACGATAGTAGGAAGCAAGGGCGGTACGTATACTATTAAGGTAAAGGCAAAAAATGAATGTGGCGAGAGCAGTGAAGCGACATATTCCGTTACTATTTTTGTACTTCCGAATGAAAAAGACGGAACAGGGAATGTAACCATACAGGGTATTACTTGTTATGACATAGCTCAAACCGACAATACGGGAGGACCATGCGGTAGTTTGGTTAACCGTAAGCCTGCCTTTCCCGATAATGACCCGAGTAAGCGTACCAGAATGTACACGTTGTCTATACAGGATAATACCGGCATATCTAACCTGAGAGTAGGTTGGATGGACGACAACGACGGAATAATCAAATCGGTTTCAGGTGACGTATCCGGCACATTGTATAAGAATGAATATCCAATCACTGTGGTATTTGCTGATAATATTAATGAAATCGTTAGCAAGACAAAGAAATCGACTGCCACACTTTATGCCGTTTTCAGAGGTGCTACAGGAGATAAATATGTAACATTGCGTATCACCGTGCAGGATTGCTCATGTTGTCCGTTAGATGTTGCTAAGATCGTAGATGACGCAGCCTATAAAGGTGCCGATATTATAGAGATGGTGCCTAATATCTCTTTTGAGGAAACTATGTCTCATTTTGTCCGGATACCTGATGCGGCACTTTGCGTATGGAAGAAAAATCAGGGTAATGCAGTTAAGTCTAATGGTACTAATGCTATTGGTAATTCATGGAATGAAGCAAATGCAAAGTGTATAGGAATAATGGCGATTGAGGGTTATGGCGATGGATGGCGTTTGCCGAATGTTGCGGAAATGTATTACAACCTGCATAGAATATTTTTCTATGATGGCGGTAGGGAAGGCAGCATGAAAGGTAGTGCCTCACGTTTCTTGTCTAATACTGCCAAAAAGGGTAATCGTAGTAATATATACTTTACAAGAATGACAGAAAACTATTTAGTAATTGATAGTGGCAGCATTACCAGAGATAATATTAGTACTGCGAACTTCAGGTGTGTAAAAACGATAAATTATTAACATGCTGTCTATACGGAATTTTATGTATACTTACACCGTGAAATGGTTTATCCTGTTGTTGTTAGTAAGTTATTCATGGAGTATGTCTGCCCAACAAATAGAACTGTCTTTCCCTGCTCTTCAGGGGAAGGCAGTTAATATATATTATTATAAGGGTAGCCGTCCTGATACACTCATGTTTTCATTAGATAAACATGGTTCGGGTAAAACCCGTCTTCCCGATGGTTATAAAGGGTTTATCCAAGTGGATGTATCCGATTCAGGTATAATAAAGTGCATAGGAGGGGAGCCTCTGCTGAAGATCGAAAGCAGCAAAGCAACCATTGATAAAGAACAGGTCAATTTTCCCGATTCTCCTGAAAACAGTTTTCTGTACCGCATTTTTAAAGAGAAAAGTCTTAATATTAACCGCAGTTCATGGTTACAATTCGGAAAGCAACTTTATGACCCTCAAAGCGATATATACCAATTGTTGGAAAAAGAGAACAAGATAAACGAAGAACGGACGTCATCTATCGCTAAGGAAATCGAAAAAAGCGATTTATATGCCTCCAAATTGATAGGTTTCATGGACTATATCAATGAGTTGGGTGCCGCCATAGATACGCAGGATACTTTGTCGCTTCCTAAGCTAAAGAAGTATTTCCATACGGAGATGGACTGGCAGGTACTTTATACTTCAGGGGAGTTCTGGAGGCTTGTAAATGAATATTATACAGGTTTGTTCGAGCAGTTTCCTTTGGGTAAAAAGGAAAAAGAGAGCCGGTATGTGGAAGATATATCGCCATTGTTCGGGCAATTGCAGGAACCTGTACGCTCGGCTTTTTTGGAGATAACTTATGAAACATGTGAACGATTAGGTTGGGACACTGCAAAAAGTCAAATTTTGTCGTATATTTTTGAGAATAATATAGAGATAGATGCTCAAAACGCTAATTTAAGGCGAATTATGTCAGCCCAGAAGACCAAACAGGGGAAACCTGCTCCTCCTGTCAAAGGTTTAACAGGCAGCCTGTCCGATGGGATTACTCTTGTCTTATTTTACGATTCGGGTTGTGATAATTGTGTGGTACAACTGGAAGAACTCAAAAAACAGTATGTTCGGTTGCATAATTCAGGCGTTCGGGTAGTATCTGTTTCTGCCGATGCGGACGATAGGACTTTTTCATATCTCTCCAAATCTTTCCCTTGGCAGGATAAACTTTGCGACTACAAAGGCTTTATGGGCGAGAACTTTATTAACTATGCCATCCTTGCCACTCCTACTTTCTTTGTTATAGCTAACGGTACTCTTGTAGGTCGCTATGCAAGTCTGTCGGATACAGGATTGCTTTAAAAATATTTTTCAACATTACTCAAACAAGTAGAGGCTGCCCAAAAAGTCAGGGCAGCCTCTTTTTTATTCGTATGTCTGATGGAATTATGGTGTCGATTATGCGATTATCAAAGGGTTTGCCAACCTTTTTGGACAACCTCGACAATATAATCATTCTTTTATATATTTTTGGTAATGACCTGCACTATCTTGAACCGGTTAAAGAAACTTTTCAGGATAACGCGCAGTACTGTGTAACCCGGAATGGCAAAAATAACTCCTAATGCACCGAAAAGTATCCCGAAAATCAGCATTACAAGGAATATTTCCAAAGGGTGAGATTTTACGCTTTTGGCATAGATAAGAGGTTGGAATACTGCATTGTCAATAATTTGAGCAACCAGATACAGGATGCTTATCCAGATTATGTTAGGAATTATATGAGTGTTAAAATCCATCCCTAAAAAGAACATGCTGCTCATGCTCAACAGGTTTATTATAAAAAATCCGATAAGGGGACCTAAATAAGGTATCAGGTTAAAGAATGCGCAGAACATGGCTATGATAACCGTATTTTCTATACGGAAACTACCCAATATGATAAGATAAAGTATGAACATGGAGAATATTTGCAGGGAAAGTCCTAAGAAATAACGAGTTAGCAGATTTTTTATATTGGAAAGTGCCTGTGTTACTTTTTCTACATCGTTAGTAGGCGCAGCTCCGATGATCATTTGGTTAAACAAGTCTTTTTCCCGCAAGAAGAAAAAGGTAATGAATGTAATGGAAAAAATAGAGATTCCAACTTCTGCTAATATGGAAAAGCTGCTTTGCAGGATGTTTTGATGTATTTTAAAATTAAATTTAGGAGTGAGCAGTTGTGCATAGTTATCCTCAAAAATATGGATATGTTTGCTTTTTAGGGCTTCATCAATTAATTTAATTTGCTCTGTGATGGATGATTCCAATTTGTTAGTGTCCAGCAATGATAAATTTCCCGCTTGTTCAATAGCCAGTGGAATGAGCAGGCTAAAAAATGAGGTAAGGATGCTCACCATGATGAAAAGGGTAATAAAGGCTGAAATGGTTTTGGATATACGAATCTTTTCATTGAGGAAGCTCATAATCGGTCTTCCCATTAATGAAAGGGCAAAGGCTATAAAAATGTATCCCAGCACAAAACGTATTTTCCAGAATAGAAAAATTAACAAACCTGTGAGTGTGATAACACTTACGGCACTGATTATACCCTTGCTAAGTTCTTTATAATTCATAAGATCGTATAAAAAATTTTCTTATTCCAGACTTTCGGCAAGCCTTATCTCCTGAATAAGTTTAGGATTATAATTTACTTTTTTAGGTTCTTTAGTTATGGCTTCTTTAGGAAATTTATTTACCCCTATCAGTATCAGTTTTCCTGTATCAAAGGCTTCCTGTTCTTTTTGAGCCTGAGTGATAATCCTTTTTTGTGTGAAACCATTCTCCAGTGATCTTAAATATCCTCCCTCTTTCTCGATTTCCAGAAAGAACTCCCAAGCCTGTTTTACCAGAAAATTAGTAATAAATTCCACATAATAAGAGCCTTTCATAGCATCTGAGAATTTATCTAAAATAGATTCTTCTTTCAGTACTAATTGTTGTTTGTAGGCAGTTTCGTGCATGATGGAATTGTCGGTGTTCCATCCGGAGTATTCATGTAAAAACAGGGCATCGGCATTTCCGATAAAAGCTACGGCTCCTTCAAAAGTAGACCGTATCAGGTTGTTCTCGGAATCCAATGTCGATTTATTCCTTAGCGAGCTTTCACAAAGGATATAAGGCTCTGCATCGTATTGATATTGGGAGATGAAGTTGCTCCAAAGTATCCGGAAGGCTCTTAATTTAGCTATTTCAAAAAAATAATTGTAACCAATGGAAAATTTGAAATAAATTTTATCCAGACATGACTTCCCTAATATATTCACATATTCATTGGCTTTAGCCAGAACAATGCCTAGTTGCTGAAAAATATTGGCTCCCGCATTCTGGTGCAGGCTTACGTCTATTAATAAACTTTTTTTGTAGACAGTATTGGATAAGATTTTCTTTGCCTTTTCGATATCCGGGTTATAATTTGCTTTTTTCTCAGCTTCGGTAAATAGGTCAAAAAGGAGATAGTTATCCGATTTCGCATTGACTTTGAAATTTTCATCGGTTAGGAAAAAAACCTTATTATAAAATTCTTCCTGATTTACTTCTTTATCTATAATGAAACCGTCAACATCATTGAAAAATAGATCATGATATTTTGCTATCATTGAGGTTTTTGCATACTTGTTTAAAGGTTTCAGGTCTGCATAGTTTATATCTTCTTTAGAAAAGTATGGTTTTACATTAAGTCCCTCCAGACTTTGCCAAACAAGGGTTTCATTAAAATCCCTGCCTTTCAGCTCTGCCTGTACTAACTGTTTCCATTCTTCTTGGGATACTTTTGAGAAGTTTAAATCTACATTACTCATGGTTTTTTAATTTTGTGGTTTTATAGTATCGTTTTTTGTTACAATAATAAAAATGTCTTCGTTGTTTTTTTTGAAAAAGTAATTTTCGCGTGCATATCGTTCCCTCTCGTCCTTGTTATTTCTCAAGTTATTGTACTGTATATTTTCCGAATCCAATTTACTCTTATAATATTCTTTTTCGTGCTTAAGTTTGGATATTTCGTTGCTTAGTTCTTTATGTGTCAGGTAAGAATTGGTATCGAAAAACAGCATCCATACGATGAAAATAGCAGATAAGATAAAGTATATACTGGAATACCAATGTTTTCCGAGCAGTGATTTTTCTTCTGATATTTTAGGGTCTTTTTTATTCATTTTCCGTGATAAATGTACGAATCTGTAAAGAATAATCCAAAATAACTTTATTAGGGTGAGTTTATAATTCTATTAGCTTCCCTTTGAAGTCTTCCAGAGCTTTATAGTTTTTCGAACTCATAATTTCTTCCAGTTCGGAAATCAACCGGGAAAAGATACGAGTATCTTCTTTCATCAATTGAGTTGCTATTTGTACCATAGAAGCTCCGCATAAAATATGTTCAAATACGTCTTTTCCTGTTTCCACACCTCCACACCCGATAATGGAGATGTCTTTCCTCAGCAACTTGTAAAACATCCTTACATTAGCCAGAGCAGTGGGTTTTACATAAGCTCCGCCGATGCCTCCAAAGCCTCCTTTGGGCTTGATGACCGCCGATTCGTCATCAATATATAAAGCATTTCCTATACTGTTGATGCAGGTAACGAATTGCACGGGATATTGATTCAATATTTCCGCCATCATTTCAAAATGTACCAGATCAAAATAAGGAGGCAGTTTTACTCCTAAAGGCTTGGTATAGAAATAAAAGATTTTATTTAAAACTTCATTGGTTCGTTCAAAATCGTATCCTGTCTGAGGTTTTCCCGGAATATTAGGGCAGGATAAGTTTAATTCCACTATTCCCCGAAAATCCGAGTTTTGTACACGGGTCAGCATTTCAATATTTTCTTCCAGAGTTAAACCGGCTATGGAAAAGAATATATCGTCATTGCCCGATTCATGTTGTTCCAGCACATAATCCAGATAAAAATCAAATCCGAGATTTGGCAGTCCCATGGAGTTGATGCTTCCTAATTTTAAATCCACATATCTGGGAGATGGATTTCCCTCTCTGGGAGAGATGGTACAGCTTTTGGTTATCAAGGTTCCTGCTCCGGAGTTGCTTAGGTTGTAAAGTTCTTCCGATGTCATACATTTAGCTCCGGAAGCGTTCATTACACAATTTTTAAATATCCGGTCTGAAATTTTAGTCTCTAAAGATACCATTCACTTAGTTTTTGCAAATATCCGAATTTTTCGAATGGAAATAAAGATTTTCATTTATAATTAATTTCATTTGTCTTGACGAATGTAACTTATTGTTCGTTAGGTTATTGCGCCCCTATGTGCGGTGTATTTGCGAGTGGAACGCAGCAATCTCCTGTTTATAATGAGATTGCTTCGTCGTGCCTCCTTGCAGCAAGATTGCCACGCTGCGCTCGCAACAGAAGCGAAGCAACCTTGTGATTTTGGACAGCCTGAAAGGCTGAATCTTCATAACCGCAGGTCGCCGACCTGCGGAGAATACCCGCTCCCACAATTGCCTGAAAGGCAGGACTAGTCCCGCCTTTCAGGCGATGTTATTGGTTGCCGTTGCCCGCAGGTCAGCGACCTGCGGTTATGAAAATCAAGCCCTCCGGGCTTTTACCATCAGTACGCAACAATAATAACGTGGAGACACCCAAATTGGGACGTCTTTACATCGTCGTTCTCGGGTTAAATAAAAAAAAACAGTTTTTTAGGATGTATTTGATTTTACTATTACAATTTATATAAGTAAGTTTGTAAAAAAAACAGGTCTTTTTATTTAAACAGTAATTTTATGGAAAATCAGGATTATGGGTCATCTTTTCAGGATAAAGTAAATATTTCTAATGAACTTCCTCCGGTTCCTAACAGCAATATGCCTCTGGCTATAATTTCTACGGTTTTAACCTGCTGTTCATGCAACTGTGTAGGGGCGATTTTAGGTATTATTGCTATGGTATATGCAGGTCAGGTAAACACTAAATATATAGCGCAGGATTATATAGGAGCGGAGAACGCAGCAAAAAATGCACGGATATTGTCTTTTGTTGCCTTAGGAATGCTTGTACTGGGAATAATACTAAACATTATTTACGTGATGATGGTAGGGGTTAGTACGTATATATCTCAATATGAGGAAATACTTAGAGGTGTCAGATATTAAATAATTGAATACAAAGCGAGGTAGAATTTCTAATGAGATAATATGTTTTATAAACTTATACAAAACAGATTAGTACTCCGGACTCTTATACTGTTCCTGCTGGTATTTGTTTTTATCTTTTATTATTACATCAATCCGGTTAAAACGGATGTGGGCGTTAAATGTTCTTTCAAAGCATTAACGGGTCTTGATTGTGCCGGATGCGGAGGGCAGCGGGCGTTTCATTTCTTATTGCACGGAGAATTTTTACAGGCATTACGGTATAATTTTTTGATATTTTTCCTTCCCTTCTTCCTTTATCTAATTTATGTCATTGTGGAGGTGTATATTTTTAAAGATAAAAAATACTTGTCGGGCTTTATGTTTTCCAATAAATTAGGAATTATGGTTATTGTGGTAGTGCTTGCGTATACCGTTTTACGAAATATTCCTTATGAACCGTTTATATATTTAGCTCCGCCCAAATAATAAAAACATTGAAAATAGGCAGTAACAGGGGGTAAAATAAAAATTCACATAATTTTTTCTCACTTATATCCGTGCTTCGTACCTTTGTAAGTTGACATCAACATAAATTTAAATTAAACACAAAGTTTTTTCATGAGCAGATATATCATTACAGCAGCTTTACCTTATGCCAACGGGCCTTTGCATATCGGACATTTGGCGGGAGTTTATATCCCTGCGGACGTTTTCATAAGATTTTTGAGGCGTAAAAGTCACGATGCTATTCTTATCGGAGGTTCGGATGAGCACGGGATTCCGATTACCA
>JAISSC010000130.1 GCA_031273305.1 Flavobacteriaceae bacterium | reverse complement strand
ATATTTTAATGCCATCCGTGAACGGCACGGAAATATTTTTATAGAGATTTCCCTGAGCTAAAAATACATTGGAAATAACCGGATATATTTGTCGGGCGGTATTTTCCAGTTTTTCTTTGTAATCAGCCTCTGCCTGCTCAAATACTTTATCTACCAACTCCGCCTCAGACAACCTGCTAAATTCCGATTCGTCTACGGGAGTGTCCATTGCAAAGATAGTAGCCAGTTCAAATTCAAAATTCTTATAGTTTCTGGCTAATTTATTATCCCGAACAATCAAGACTGCGGTGTCATAGATCATATTGGCTATATCTATACTCAACTTTTCTCCAAAGAGGGCATTTCTACGTCTTTTATAAATTACCTCTCTTTGTTTATTCATTACATCGTCATATTCCAACAGCCTCTTACGAATGCCAAAGTTATTTTCTTCTACTTTCTTTTGTGCTCTCTCAATGGAATTGGTAATCATGGAATGCTGTATCACATCTCCCTCCTTATGCCCCAGCCTGTCCATCATTCTGGCTATCCTGTCCGAACCGAACAAACGCATCAGGTTGTCTTCTAAAGAAACATAGAATTGTGAAGAGCCCGGATCTCCCTGCCGTCCGGAACGTCCTCTTAACTGTCGATCTACACGTCTGGAGTCATGTCTTTCCGTCCCGATGATGGCTAAACCTCCTGCTTTTTTTACTTCGTCCGTCAGCTTAATGTCCGTACCCCGTCCCGCCATATTGGTAGCAATGGTAACCACTCCCGGATTTCCTGCCTCTGCAACAATATCTGCTTCTTTTTTATGCAATTTGGCATTTAATACATTATGTGGGATTTTCCGCAACCGTAATGCTTTGCTCAACAATTCGGAAATCTCCACTGATGTGGTTCCTACCAACACGGGTCTTTTATCTTCCTGAGATAATCGTACTACTTCATTCAACACCGCATTGAATTTCTCCCGGTTGGTTTTATACACCAAATCCTGCTGATCATCCCTGATCACGGGTTTGTTGGTAGGTATTACTACTACATCCAGTTTATATATTTGCCAAAATTCCCCTGCTTCGGTTTCTGCCGTACCTGTCATCCCTGCCAGTTTGTTATACATCCTGAAATAATTTTGCAGGGTAATGGTTGCAAAGGTTTGAGTGGCAGCTTCTACTTTCACGTTTTCTTTTGCTTCCAATGCCTGATGCAGCCCATCGGAATATCGACGACCCTCCATAATACGCCCGGTCTGTTCGTCTACTATTTTTACCTGCCCCTCTATTACTACGTATTCTATATCTTTTTCAAATAAGGTATAGGCTTTTAATAACTGGCTAAGGGAATGGATTCGCTCGGATTTAATAGCAAAATACCGTAAGAATTCTTCTTTTTCCTTATGTTCTTCTTCTTTGGTCAGGTTCTTACTTTCTATATCGGCAAATATGGTTCCCAAGTCTTCCAACACAAAGAAATTAGGGTCTTCATTTCCTTTGGATAAAAATTCTATTCCTTTGTCGGTGAGTTCTACCTGATTGTTTTTCTCATCAATGGAGAAGTACAGGTCTTTATCCGCTTCGGGCATCATCCGGTTATTATCCGAGATAAAATAGGCTTCTGCTTTCAACAGGGTTGTCTTATTTCCCTCTTCGGATAGGAATTTTATTAGGGGTCTATATTTGGGTAATCCTCTGTAAACCTGATACAATTTATGCCCTCCTTCTTTTTTGTCTCCTGCGGAAAGTAATTGTTTTGCTTCCTGAAATATCTTGGAAACTTCGTTTCTCTGTGCGGTAAAAATGGTCTCTACTACCGGTTTTAGCTCCTGATATTCTTGTTTATTTCCCTGAGGTACGGGGCCGGAAATAATCAACGGAGTACGGGCATCATCCACCAATACGGAATCTACCTCATCGACTATTGCATAATTCAGGTCTCGCTGAACCAAATCTGTCGGGGAGTTTGCCATATTGTCACGAAGATAATCAAAACCAAATTCATTGTTGGTTCCATAGGTAATATCCGCTAAATATGCCTGTCTTCTGGATTCTGAATTGGGCTGATGATTATCTATACAATCCACTCTCAATCCGTGAAACTCAAAAACAGGCCCCATCCAAGCGGAGTCCCGTTTAGCCAGATAATCATTCACGGTCACTACGTGTACGCCTCTTCCCGAAAGTGCATTTAGATACATCGGTAAGGTTCCTACCAAAGTTTTTCCCTCTCCGGTAGCCATCTCTGCTATTTTTCCCTGATGTAATACGGTTCCTCCTATATATTGTACGTCGTAATGGATCATATCCCATTTTACTTCTTTTCCTGCGGCATCCCAACTATTCTTCCAAATGGCTTTGTCTCCCTCAATGGTAACATAATCCTTAGTTATAGCTAATGTTTTATCAAATTCCGTAGCTGTTACCGTTATTGTTTCATTCTCGGTAAATCTTCTGGCAGTCTCTTTGATCAAAGCAAAAGCCTGAGGCAGTATTTCCGCCAAAACTTCTTCTTCTACTTTATAGGCTTCCTTTTCCAGCTCGTCAATTTCTGCGTATAATTTTTCCTTCTCATCTACGTCTTCCGTCTTCTGGGTCTCGTCTTTTAATTCGGTAATTTTTACTCTAATATCTGATGTAGCCTGAGATATTTTTTCCTTAAATTCAATCGTTTTATGCCTGAGATCATCTATGGATAAAGCAGAAATCCCCGCTTCTTCTTGTTTGATTTTATCTAAATATTTAGTAAGCTGTTCAAGGTCTTTTTTATGTTTATCCCCAATGAATAACTTGAGAACAGAGTTTAATATGTTCATTATATATAATTAAGTTTAAGCCTACAAATGTACTAAAAAATGCTTTCGGATTTAAAATATAAAAGGCAAAACCCTAATGACCTCATTCTTAGCTTTATACTTAATACTCATCTTCATTCCAGAGAAAATCATCATCTGTCGGATAGTCTGACCATATTTCCTCTATACTGTCATATATTTCTCCTTCATCTTCAATTGCCTGAAGATTCTCAACTACTTCTAAAGGGGCTCCGGTTCTAATTGCATAATCAATTAATTCGTCTTTGGTCGCCGGCCAGGGAGCATCGCTAAGATAAGATGCTAATTCTAAAGTCCAATACATATGGTTAGTTTTACTATTTATAATTACTGTTTTCAAGTTCGACACATCAAACTTCAAGCCAAAATTTTTGATTTTTTTATTTTTATTTTTTGTCTATTTGCGGTATCTTTATTTCTATATTAGGCATTTATTTAAAAGGTAAACTTCATGAATAAGATAACGAGATTATTAGATATACAACACCCTATTATTCAGGGAGGTATGATTTGGAATAGCGGATGGAAGCTGGCATCGGCGGTCAGTAATAACGGAGGACTGGGATTACTCGGCTCCGGCAGTATGTACCCGGATGTCTTACGGGAGCATATCTTAAAATGCAAAAAAGCTACAGAAAAGCCTTTTGGTGTCAATTTGCCTTTATTTTATTCTGATATTGAAGAACATATTAAAATTATTATTGAGGAAAAAATTCCTGTCGTATTTACTTCCGCAGGAAGCCCCAAGACCTATACTTCTCTTCTTCAAGGTCATGGAGTCAGGGTAGTTCATGTGGTATCTTCTCTAAAATTTGCTTTAAAATCGGAAGAAGCCGGAGTTGATGCTATAGTAGCAGAGGGTTTTGAGGCAGGCGGACATAATGGCATAGATGAAACTACTACTTTTTGCCTTATTCCTAATATTAAAAAACATATATCTTTACCTGTTATTGCCGCCGGAGGAATTGCAACCGGAGAACAAATACTGGCAGCACAGATACTGGGTGCTGACGGTGTACAGATAGGTTCTCGTTTTGCTGCTACCGTTGAGGCTTCTTCTCATGAAAATTTTAAGCAGGAGATCATAAAGGCTAAGGAGGGAGACACTCACCTGACTTTGAAAGAGTTGATTCCCGTACGGCTGATTAAAAACAAATTTTATTATGATGTTCTCAAGGCTTATGAAAATAATGCCTCTCAGGAAGAGCTAAAGCAATTACTCGGAAGAGGACGGGCAAAGAAAGGAATGTTTGAGGGAAATCTGGAAGAGGGAGAATTGGAAATAGGGCAATCTTCTGCGTTAATCGACTCTATTTTATCTGTTGATGAGGTATTTAAGCAACTTATTTCGGAGTATCAAAAGGCTTTGCTTTTCAAATATTCTTTATAAAACTAAGTAGGTAATATTGTTTTCGCTATCCGATTTAGCTTATTTAACGTGAGTTCGGTTTAAGCACATAGTAATTTTATTTGAATTGGATATATGATGAAAGATAATTGAATAATGTCGCACACCTAACGGCGTGCTGTTATGGGTGGGGTATTGTTCATTCTACCGAGCTAACATCCCGAATGGGATGTACACCACGAACGAATAAATAAACGTCCTTAATTACGCCTGCGAATCCCGTCAGGGATTCAAGCTCGGTAGAATTAAGGATAACGTCATAGTGTCCGGCGTGCCGTCGTCTTTGCGGGGTTGCCACGCTGCGCTCGCAACGTAGTGGAGTGCGGCAATCTCAACAACGATAATTATTCTTTTATATATTTGAAATTCAATTAATTATATATGCAAATTAGAATCTTTTTTGAAAATTCTTATCCCGAACTCACGTTATTTACAAAGCCTTTGATATTTATCCTGAATTATTATAATCTTTGGATATAAGACATAATAGTCATCGTCCCTTTACCCCAATTATAATTATTTCCTGTTGCTGAATACATACCAAATTTAATTGGTGCCTCGTTGTCATTAACTTCAATGTAACCATACAAATAATAATCTACATAAATTCTTGAATCCGTGTTATTATCTATTTTTTCTACAGCCTTACCCAGTACCGGCATCCCGGAAACATCAGCTCTGGGAGAAGGTGTAGAGGCGGAAAACTTTCTGGAACCCTCTTGTATTTCTTCGAGTTTTCCTTCGACACTTCCGGATTTAAATAATGTAATACCTAAATAACCAATATAGCTACTCTGGATTGCGAGGAAATTTATAGGAATATTATAATCTATAAAAAAGATAGCTGCTGACCGTGGTGGTATTTCAACTTTTAGCGATACGCCTAAATCTATATATTCACCATTTTTCGCCAGCGAACTATTTACTACAGGTTCAGACATAATTGCAGAATATACTCCATAGAAGTCATAATTATTACTCGCCATTTTCCTTTCTTCCATAGTCCCTAAAACTCCGTCTGAGTTCACTTTCAAAACATGAGTATATTCATAAGGGTTTTGTAATGTATCAATATCTACCAACTTTCTGATTCTAATGTTACCATTTACATCCAGAGTTTCTGTCGGGCTGTCAGTATATATTCCTACCTGAGAATAAGCCAAAACATTGGTAAATACCAATATTGAGAAAATAATTTTATTCATAATTAAAAGATTTTAGTTTATAAATTTAAAAAAGGACTTATTTGTAACTTATTTCCAAGTTACCGGTTATTGTATTAGACTGATAATCAATATAATTTATTGTTTTTAGTATTTTGAGCAACTTTCTTTATGATGCCCATTGTTTTTTAGCGTTAAATAATGAATAATCCTTTACTTTAAAAATAATAACAATAATAGGATAAATACTGAATACATCAATATATTCTCCAAACTAACTATTTTTTTTAAGAAATTCATAGCGATGTTTTTTGTTAGCAAAGATACACAGTATAAGGTCGACCTATTATTATTTTACAATAGTTATAATTTATTGTACTATAAGAAATCAATATGATAATTTCTTGGCGTACTTTCTTCTGCTTTTATATCATTTTGAAATCGCCTGATAAATCCTGTTTTAATGTGAGTTAGGGATAATAAATTTAAAAAGGTCTATAATCCGTAAATAGTTTTACATTTGTGGTTTTCTAAGATTTGATGACCTGCAATAATAATATCACCATATTATCGTTAGCTTTGTTTTATAAAACTTTTTTATATCCGGAGAACTTATGAATGACATTTTTGAAAAACAATATCGTGAAATCCTGCATTTTTTACAATTTGAAGACTATACTCTCGTATTAAAACGAATCATAGACCTGACTTTGGACACGGAAGATATTTCTTTTTACAGGGAAACTAATGAACTCCTGTCGTGGGCGGATTATAACGAGTCCAATCCGGAGGGTAAAAAGGAGAAATATTCTTCCATACTTGAGAAGCTATATCAATTCCTTTCCAAAAAAACCGTAACCAAACCCGGCTTATTGCTGAAAGCGGAAAACCTGAAAAAATCTTACAGCAAATCTTCTTTTGCTTTAGGCCCGGTAAGTATGCAGGTCTCTGAGGGGGAGATCATCGGGTTGGTGGGAGAAAACGGAAACGGTAAGACCACCCTGCTCCGTGCCTTGTGTGGGGAACTTCAACCTACTGACGGAAATATTTCGTATTCTTTCAAATATAACGATGCTTATGAACTGAGAACCAGACTGATATATATCCCTCAACGAACCAATACCTGGTATGGTTCCATGCGGGACAACCTGAGTTTCACAGCCTCTTCTTACGGCATCAGAGCGGAAGAAAACGAATTGACGGTAGAACTTATCATCGCACGGATGGGTTTGCGGAATTACAGAAACCTGAACTGGAAAAATCTTTCTTCCGGATACAAAATGCGTTTTGAACTAGCCCGGATGCTTCTAAGAAAACCTAAGTTGTTGTTAATAGACGAACCTCTTGCCAATCTGGATATTCTGGCACAACAAACCGTCTTGGATGATTTTAAGTTTATCGCTAAATCTCCTTTCCGTCCGTTGGGGATAGTGTTAAGCTCACAACAGTTATATGAGGTAGAAAAAACTTCGGATCAGGTGATCTTCCTTAAACACGGAGAGCAAAAGAATTTAAGACCTCAAAATATAGGAAATAAAACAGAAGTCGTCTCGAATGATTTTATTATCGAGTTTGAGTCTGATTGGAGTCAGGAACAGCTATATAAGACATTGAATAATTTACATTTATCTAAATTACAATATAACGGGGGAACCTATATAGCTCATTTCCCCGATTCTGTTTCCATGAATAATTTCTTACAAATCGTTATTGATGAGAATATTCCTGTTAAGTATCTGCGGGATATATCCAACTCTACACGTCGTTTTTTCGTTTAATATTATCTTTTTAAAATTTTGATTACCATGTTCAAAAAAATACAAAAATATTTACTCCTCAATTATCCTCTCCTTTGGAATACTAAAGTAATACCCACAGGAGCAATTGTTATCGGATTCAACGTCTTGTTCTTTTTACTTGGCTTTGTTTCCGGGTATGTTGATTTTCAAAATCAGGAGTATTACAGAAGAGACAATAATATTATATTTTTTCTTATTACCGGACTAACTTCTACTCTGGTTATGATTATCTGGTTGGTGTTTTACCTGAAAAACAATGCGTTTAAATCTTTTTATCCCAAAAAGGCTGTTTCTTTATATCAGGAATGGGGTATTGCATTTCTTCTCCTTTTCGGTAATTGTTTGTATTCTTTTTCTTACACACAAGGGGTTGAGACTAAAGAAAAATCATATGCCTCCCTGCAAGAAGTTTTAAATGCCAGAGAATTGCTAACTAAAATTGAAATTTTATTACCGGAATCGGATGATTACTATTATTTACATAAGGCATCTTTTAGTGACTCCGATTCCATTCAGGCTAAAGACTCTATAAGTGTCTCCCTGCTAAATTTTGAAAAGTATTATCATTCCGCTGAAGACACATTGCTCTATAATACTGTAAAAAAATGGCTGGTTGAAGGACAGCAGGACAGTATACGAAATTTAATGACCCAATACCTTAATCTCCAAAAAAAACATAATGTTACTACCAATCTGGATGTTGATACTTGGATGAAGTTAATATATAATCCTCCGAATTTTCCCGTATCACCTTCAAATTATATAAAGCACTACAAATCATCTTATGACACTGTAAGTAAGTATTATGTGAGGTATGATACCCTTTATTATGGTTATCTGAAAATATACGATGCATATCACAATCTCTATTCTATGCTGGACTTTATTTTAGTAACCTTATATATTGCATTATCTTTATCTATCTTATTATTTTCTTTCCGTGTGACCGGTGGAAGATCATGGCTGATAAGTATTGTCGTTGCAGGATTACTCGCATTTATCAATGGGATTATTACTGCTATTTTTACAATAGTCGGCAATAGTAAAGGCGATAACCTGCTTTATTTAACTATTTTCTACTGGTCGGTTTTATTCTTAATTATGCTGATATATGTAGGACGTAAAATTCTAAATACCGATTCCAAAGGAAAGTCTACGGTTGTTTTAAATTTAATATTGTGGATGCTTCCTTATTTGCTGATGCTTCATTATTCCGGATATATGGAAAACGATTATGACCCCAACCGCGATTATTACAATGAACGCAGTTTTTTATATCGGTTTTTTAAGGATTATCCTAGTGCATTTTACTGGATAAATCTTATATTTGTATTTATTATTCTGTTCTTCTTTAGTAAAATAATAAAAAGATGGCGGGCACTGCCTGAAGAATAGAGTAATGAACTCACTCAGATTCTAAAACTAATGTATAAAAGATTTCCTCTTTCTATGCGCATCTTCCTGATGATGATTTTGGTAGTTATCAGCACCATATTTGCTATGGGATTGATCACCTTTTATCAATACATACAAATCGTGGAGGATTACAACAACAAAAGATTGGAAAGAAAAGAGCAACTGATCATCGAAACTTTCGATTATCTACTCTCCAGCAGGAACACAAAACCGGAGGAAATCAAAGACCGAATCGGGAATAAGATATATGAAATTTCAGATATTAACAATCTGGATATAAATTTTTATTCTCTGGATGGGAAATTCATACTGGGGAATAAAATACCAAATGCCAGAACGGACTTTGTGCCTAAGGAGATTTTAAAAAATCTTAATACTACCAATGACCGTATTGAAATACTCAATACATCGCCGCAATCGGGAGAGCATTATTCTTCTGTCTATCGGTATATATATAATAATGATTATCAGCCTATTACAATTATAAGTTTCCCCTATTTACACGACGATGCATTTCTAAAAAAGGATTTTTACTCATTGTTATACAGATACTCGGTGATTATGTTTATTGTATTAATAATCAGCGGTATTTTTTCATGGTTCTTCTCTCAGACATTAACCCGAAAAATGAAGGAAATTGCCTATCGGCTAAGTGACACCGGAGCACTGACCCACAACCGACCTATCCTATATAATTATATTGATGAAATAAGCCCTCTGGTGAAAGCATACAACACTATGCTGGCAAAATTCAAGGAACAAACCGATGCTTTGGTTAAGGCTGAAAAAGACGATGCATGGCAGGAAATGGCACGACAGGTTGCCCATGAGATTAAAAATCCGCTCACCCCCATGAGGCTTGAAATCCAAAATTTCCAAATGAGGTTTGACCCTAAGGATTCTAAGGTTAAGGAAAAACTGGATACGCTTATCCGTTCCCTAATCCAACAAATTGATACTATATCTTCCATAGCCGAAGATTTTTCCGATTTCACAAAGATGTCTCAGAAAAAGGATAAAAGACTGGACGTGATTGAAATAGTAAGAAACTCTATGGAAATATTTCCGTCTCAATACATCAAAATTGATACACTGGAAGAGCCTATTATTTTAACTATCGACCCTAATTTGCTCAACCGGGTGCTTACCAATCTGGTAAAAAATGCATTCCAGTCTATTCCTGAAACCAAAATACCTGAAATTACGGTAAAGATACGTCAGGATATGCGTATTGTTTACTTTTCCATAATTGATAACGGTAACGGTATTCCGGAGGAAATACAATCTAAAATCTTTACGCCTCAATTTTCTACTAAAACCAGCGGAAGCGGACTGGGACTGGCAATCACAAAAAAACTTATTGAAGAATATAATGGGTCTATTACCTTTATCTCGGAAGAGGGAAACGGGAGTATCTTCAAGTTTGAAATCCCTAAGAATGAATGACGTTTTCAAATTCAAAAAATTCTCGGTCAAACAAAGCCCCAATGTTTTCAAAGTAGGAACCGACGGTGTCTTATTGGGATGTCTGGCAAACCTGTCTCAAGCCCGGTTTATTCTGGACATCGGGACGGGAACAGGACTGCTCTCTTTTATCTGTGCGCAAAGAAATACTTTAGCTCAAATTACCGCCATCGACTCGGAAACAGAGGCTTTTAATCTCGCCAGAGAAAATAGTGAGAACTCTCCTTTTTCTTCAAATATTTGCGTAATTCATTCTGACCTGCACCATTTTATTTCCGATAAAAAATTTGATTATATCATCTGTAATCCTCCTTACTTTAAAGCCTCCGAACAGGAACATCTTAAACATCCTGTTGCCCGCTATCAACTCAAACTGAACTATTCCTCCCTGATAAAAAGATCAAAATCGCTATTGTCGGAAAATGGCAGGATAGGATATATTCTTCCTTTTGAAAGTGAACAAGAGCTTCTTTCTCTATCCGAATGCTCAGATTTGTTTCCTGAAAGAATCCTGCGGATCAGGGGAATTAAAAATGGGAGAATCCGAAGAACTTTTTTAGAGTTGTCCCACAAAAAACAAGATGTCCTTCCCGAAGAATTTTATCTGGAGGAACGCCCCCGCATCCGGTCGGAAAGATATAAAAACCTAACCTCCGAATTTTACTTATAATATAGCATCAAAGGCATTTTCGATGTGAGTCAACTCCCATTTATCCCTCTTTTTTATAATAGATACAATGTCAAATCGCACATCAACATCCAACTCATTTTCTATTACATAGTGGTCTGCTGCCGCAATCAGTAATTTTTTCTTTGACGGGGTAACTGCCTCCTCCGGAGAGATAACATCATCATAACTTCTTGCTTTCACCTCCACAATAACCAATTCTTCTCCCTTTCTCACAATAATGTCAATTTCCGACTTGCCAAACCTCCAGTTTCGCTCTACTATCTCATATCCTGAAAGTTTTAAAAATTCTGCTGCCTTTTTTTCTGCCTCCTTTCCGAAATCATTATGTATTGCCATGTTTACTAAAATTTAATTTTTATACCTCTAAAAATTTCATTCAATTCATAAAAATAATATCTTTGCAAAAAACAAGATATGAAAAATTTAGTATTCTTGACAATTAGTTTTTTATGTTTCAACTTTTTTACTTCATGTGGTGATGAAAATTTTGAACCGTATACTTATACAGAAAAAAGATTACTGCCTTCTAAAATTACAATTACCACCTATAATGGAGCGGGAGACCCAATCGCAACAGAAACACTGATACTCAAATATGATAATCTGAATCGGCTCATTTCTGAGCAAACAAGTTCGGAATCTTCTGAATTTACCCGTGATTTTTACTATGATAAAGACGGAAATGTAAGTAAAGTAAAAACTCAACTTTCTACATCCTTAGATATTAGTGATTATGTTTACTTATATGTAAATGCAAATCAGGTAATAGAAGAGCTTTATGTGAACGCAGAGTTGAAAGAAACTTCTACGCTCGATTTAAATAATGGAAAATTAATTAAAAAAGATAGTCCGGAAGATGGCATTACCACGTTCGAATACGATGTTCCGGGAAATTTAACCGGTAAAACCCATGACGGTCTGGTACTTACCTACGCCTATGGCGCAAGTATAGGAATAGCAAGCAACGTAAGAACTCCTCAGTGGTCATTACTTTCTTCTCAAGGAGAGTTGGGGTTGACCCACTTCTTGGTGAACAATATAACTCTTGATGATAATGGCTATACTTATCAATACGAATATGAAACCAGCTCTGCTTATCCTTCTACGGTTATCATAGATGGCGGAACAAAAGTTATGTCTATTATGTACATGCCTATCAAGTAGTTTTATAAGTAATTTTATTTTATCCGGAACGTCAAAAAATCCGTTTTTTGTCGGGTGTTTTGTGGTTATTAATTCGGTTTTCCAACAGGTAGCAACAAATGCCTCCGAAACTGTATGCCGGTAAATCTCCCCAACTAAAGGAAGTTCCTATTATAATCCGTAAAATCTTGTTTTTTATATGTAAAGCATCGGCAATTTTGAAATACTGGGCAATTTCTACGGCATATGCAAATAAAAGAACCGCCACTATCAGGTATAAAGTCTCGGTTTTAATGAAAGTTTTGGCAAAATAATAAATCAAGAAGATAACCAGAAAATCTCCTCCCCAGGGACGAATAAAGGAATCATGGATAAAAACACCAATGCCTACTTCTATAATTAGGAATATTATAAACACTAAAAATGCAGTAAAATTAAATCGGAATTTCATTTTTGGCGGGATTAGATTGTGTGTTGTTCTAGGCTTCTACTTTGCTTGCCATACCAGCTTTGTTGTTTTGCAAAGTTAATGCTTTAGGCGGTGATTCGGTATATAGCTGGTATCTGTGGATAATCGCTCATTTTCTGGTGT
>JAISSC010000093.1 GCA_031273305.1 Flavobacteriaceae bacterium | reverse complement strand
GCCAGGAAATACCAGAAACAATTTATAGAAAGAGAACTCAATGTACTCAAAAAACTTGCTTTGAAACATAATTATAAATTAACTGAATTACAGAATGTTACATAATTCGTCATTGGTAGTTGCGTAAGGCAGTTAATCGCATAGTTTGGAATGATAGTCAGCGATTTACCGTGTCGGATTGAATTTTAACGAGAAGTGCCTCCAGTTCCTCGACGGAGCCGACTTTGTACAGGTTTTTATCCCATTCGATGAAGCCCGTCAATGTCTCCGACTCCTCGTCGTCGAACAGATCAGTGACAGGCACATCAATTGCGGCCGCAATGCGTTGCAATGTTTTGAGCGTTGGATTGCCGTTCAACTGCCGAGTTAGAGTCAGTCTATCTATCTCTAGTCGAGCAGCGATTTCTTGAATCGTGAATCCCTTGCGCTTTATCGCTTTTTTGATCGCCAGTGCCATATAATGCTGTGTTTATGCTGCAAATGTGGCATTTTAATTGGCATAAAAGTGTTAAAGTTTTGTTAAATTTTAAACTACCCCCCTTGACATATGTTACATTAATATGTTACATTTGCATTATAATTATACAACGTAATATAGCAATTAAATAACAATATCATAATGGAAGTGACCTGCGTGAGGGATAGTAGTGGAAAGCCCACATAGACGCCCAAATTGGGACGTCCCTACACGGATAGCCCGACCCGACAGGGACACGCCCAAACTAAAAAAACAAGCAGTAACTAACTTAGCCAAATGTTGCATTTACTAATTGAACCTACAATCAAAAAATTATAATGGTTTATCCGGAACTAAGGTTGTTTGTAATATCTATTATATACGCTCTGTGAACTTCCTTTGGGACGGGGCAAAAAAGATCAATGAAATTTAATTTACAACAAAACAAAAAGTTATTTAAAATATTTACTACCTTTGAACAATTAAAAAGAGTATATTATGAGATTATTTGAGCATCCGATGTCTATTGTAATAATTCTGGTTGTGGTATTATTATTATTTGGAGGAAAAAAAATCCCGGAACTAATGAGAGGATTAGGCTCAGGATTGAAGGAATTTAAAGATGCCACCAAATCAGATGACAATAAAAAGAAAGATTCAGCATCATCTCCTAAAGAAGAAGAATAATCTTTCTCGTTTATAAAAAGTTACAGATATGAAGTTTACAGAAAAAGCCTGGCAGATATTTAATCAGAGTATTCAGGATTATCATGTAAAGGATACTGTATATCAAGAAGTTAACAATCCTTATTCCACAGATAAAATAGAACATTTGCTTTATCTAAAGAATTGGATAGATACGGTTCAATGGCATTTGGAGGATATAATCCGTGATGAGAACATAAACCCGACAGAGGCATTAAGGCTAAAACGATGGATAGATAGATCCAATCAGGAAAGAACCGACCGGGTGGAAAATCTGGATGGTTGGTTTTTACGTAAGTATGAGAATGTCAAAACATTACCTGATGCCAAAATTAATACCGAAAGTCCGGCTTGGGCTATGGATCGTTTTTCCATACTGGCATTGAAAATTTATCATATGAAAGCCGAAGTGGACAGACCGGAAGCATCGCCTGAACATAAAGCAAAATGTCGTGAAAAACTGGATGTTTTACAAAATCAGTATCAAGACCTTTCCATCGCTATTGAAGAATTATTGGAAGATTATCAGGCAGGAAGAAAATATATGAAAGTCTATAAGCAAATGAAGATGTATAACGATGAAGAATTAAACCCTGTTTTATATAATAAAAAATAAGAACAGCCGCACATACCCATAAAATGCCGGTATTCTGAATAAACAGAACGCTGTTTAAATCCCCCGATTTTTTGAGCCTAAGAGTTTTTATGTCAAAAATCCATAAAAAATATTCTCGCTGTTTTATTTAACTTTGGTATTTGGTAGTAAAATATGAACCCGCATGAAAAAATTGATTTTATTGTTGCCATTGTTTCTGATTCCACTTAATTTTGAATCCCAAAATAAAAAAAATAACAACCAACAAATACAAACTATGCAAGCACCCGTAGCAAAGAAAATTCCTAAGGAACTTACGATACATAACGATACAAGAACGGATAATTATTATTGGTTGAATGACAGGGAAAACCCGGAAGTAATTGCCTATCTGGAAGAAGAAAATGCCTACACTCAGGAGCAAATGAAATCAACTGAAAAACTGCAGGAAGAATTGTTTGCAGAGATGAAGGGGAGAATAAAAGAAGATGAAGAAACTGCTCCGTATAAATTTAATCACTACTGGTATATAACCAAATTCATACAGGGAGGAGAATATCCTGTTTACACCCGTAAAAAAGACTTGTTAGAGGCTAAGGAAGAAGTAATGTTTGATGTAAATGAGATGGCAAAAGGGCATAAATTCTATCAATTGGGAGGGATAAGCATCAGCCCCGATAATCAGTTAGCCTGTTTTTCCGTAGATACTGTAAGTCGCAGGATCTATACCATTCAAATTAAAAATTTAATAACCGGAGAGATTTATCCCGACAGGTTAGAAAAAACTACCGGAAATGTAGTCTGGGCGAATGATAATAAAACCCTGTTTTATTCCGTACAAGACCCTCAGACCCTGCGCTCCTCAAAGATATTCAAACATCATTTGGGAGCACCTCAGGAAGAAGATATTTTGGTTTACGAGGAAACGGATGAAACTTTTACCACCTATGTCTCCAAAACCAAATCCAGACAGTATATAGTAATAGCCTCCGGAAGCACACTGTCCGATGAATATCGGTTTATCTCTGCAAATACGCCCGATGCTGAATGGGAAATATTCCAGAAAAGAGAACGAGACTTCGAATATTCCTTTGACCATTTTGAAGATTCTTTCTACATCCTGACCAACAAAGATAAAGCAACCAATTTTAAGTTGATGAAAACTCCTGTGGACAAGACCGGAAAGGAGAATTGGGTGGAGATAATTCCCCATAGAGAAACGGTCTTACTGGAAGGATTCGAACTGTTTAAAAATTATCTGGTAACGGAAGAACGAGAGAACGGACTAACCCACATCAAGATCAAAAGTTGGGATAACTCCATAAACTACGAACTTCCGTTCGATGAAGAAATATATGCCGTAGGAACATCCGTTAATCGGGATTTCGATACGGAAATACTCCGATACAGGTATACTTCCATGACCACTCCGTGGAGCGATATAGATTTCAATATGAGAACCAAAGAGAAAAAGCTGTTAAAAGAACAGGTCGTATTGGGAGACTTCGATAAAAACAATTATATAACTCAAAGATTGTGGGCAACGGCACAAGACGGCGTCAAGGTTCCTATGTCTTTGGTGATGAGAAAGGACACAAAACCATCCTCAAATACTCCTTTGTTGCTTTATGGATACGGCTCTTACGGATATTCGTTAGACCCAACCTTTAGCTCTATACGCCTGTCCTTGTTAGACAGAGGTTTTATCTATGTTATTGCGCATGTAAGAGGTGGTGAGGATTTGGGCAGACTCTGGTACGAAAACGGAAAACTCCTGAAAAAGAAAAATACGTTCTTCGATTTTATTGACTGTGGTAAATATCTTATTGATGAAAATTATACCTCATCCGCACATCTGTATGCAAACGGAGGAAGTGCGGGCGGGTTGCTAATGGGTGCTGTGGTAAATTATGCTCCGGAATTATTTCATGGAGTGGTCGCAGATGTTCCTTTTGTTGACGTGGTGACTACCATGCTGGATGACAGTATTCCCCTGACCACCGGAGAATATGATGAATGGGGAAATCCTAATGAAAAAGAATATTACGAATATATCAAATCCTATTCTCCGTATGACAACGTAGAAGCCAAAGAATATCCTAATTTACTGGTAACTACCGGACTACACGATTCTCAGGTTCAATATTGGGAACCGGCTAAATGGGTAGCCAAGCTCAGGGAAATGAAGACGGATAATAATCTGCTATTGCTGAAAACCCATATGGATGCAGGACACGGAGGAGCCAGCGGACGTTTTGAGTCCTTAAGGGAAGTCGCTCTGGAATATGCATTTTATCTGTTATTGGAAGAAAAATACTAAATATGACCGAAGCACAAATTTGGAATCAAATAGAAGTTTTTTTTAAAAACAGGTTTGCTCAGGAAGAAGTGCCGGATTTAAATACAATTATTTTTTTAATCGGATTGCAGGAACTGGGACTGGGATATAGGAAGTATAAAAAAGAGGAAAAAATGAACCTTATCCATATCGCAGTATGCCGATTATTAGAGCCGTTCGGATATTATAAACTGGATGGATACGATAAAGACAACTGGCCTCATTATAAATTAGTAGAGAAATTACCTGTTCTAAAACCCAACGAGCAAACTTTATTAATGAAAAAAGCTATTATCCAGTATTTCCTCGATGAGAAATTGGTGTAGTTCGGCACGATGATGTAGAGACATCCCAATTTGGGTGTCTCCCACGTTGTATTGTTCACGTTATTATTGTTATGCGATTTGGGTAAATACGTCACGCATAGGTGGTTGCTTCGCTACAATCGCAATGGGTAGATTGCCACACCTGCGGTTCGCAATAACAGGCTAACTTATTGTATAGTCCAATGTCGTTTTGTAATTGAGCTACGTTTTTATCACATATACCGTTGCTTTTCCCTGTCCGACAGAGGAAATAATATGTTCGGAACACAAGTATTGCAAATCTTTTTTCAAAGTGTTGGGTGAAACCGTGTTGAAAGCCGCCGTCAAATCTGCCTTTTTAATAGGTTGTTTTTCCGCTATAAACACTTTTATCTGCTTTTGGCGTTCATTCATGTAACCGCCTTTCTGTTTGAATACATTGTACTTCTGATCCAGTTTTTCAGTCAGCGTCTTCAAACTTTCCAGAAAGAAAACCAGCCATTTGTCTATTTTTTCTTCGGGCGTGTTTCGTTTACGCTGTCCGTTCATCAGTGCTTCGTAATACACTTTTTTATGATTTTCAATGTGATTCTCAAACGATATGTACTGTACAAATTCATAGCCATGCCGCAGCAGGAAAAGCGTTGTCAGCAAACGGCTCAATCTGCCGTTTCCATCCTGAAACGGGTGTATGCTCAAAAATTCGTACAC
>JAISSC010000015.1 GCA_031273305.1 Flavobacteriaceae bacterium | reverse complement strand
CCAAACGCTATAAGGATATGCTTCGGAATACTTACAGGGATTTGACAAATGAAAACAAAGCTCTGATAAGGAAGGCTTTTGAAATAGCAAAAGAAGCACATAAGGATCAGCGGAGAAACACGGGTGAACCTTATATTTATCATCCTCTGGCAGTGGCTAAGATCGTGGCAGATGAAATAGGACTGGGTGCGACCAGCATTGTTTGTGCGTTGTTGCATGACGTTGTAGAAGATACAAGTTATACCATCGAGGACATTAGCAAGTTGTTTAACCCTAAAATAGCTAAAATTATAGACGGATTAACCAAAATATCCAATATAGATCATCAAAACCTATCGTTGCAATCCGAGAATTACAGGAAATTACTATTAACATTATCCGAAGATGTGCGGGTAATTCTGGTAAAAATTGCAGACAGGCTCCATAATATGAGGACGCTGGACAGCATGAAGGCTTCCAAACAAAAGAAAATTGCTGCCGAAACTACCTATATATACGCACCGTTAGCCCACAGAATGGGATTGTATACTATTAAATCCGAATTGGAAGACCTGAGTTTGAAATATACGGATTCGGAGAGTTATTTTTTAATAGTAAGGAAATTGGAGGAGACGGAAAAAGACAGGCAGAGATATGTAGATGAATTTACCAAAATAATAAGTGAACGATTAAAAGAAGAAAACCTTAATTTTTATATAAAAGGCAGGCATAAATCCGTTTTTTCCATATTTAAGAAGATGAAGAAACAAAATGTTTCTTTTGAGGAAGTATACGATCTATTTGCCATACGGATCATTTATAAATCGGATGCCAAGAATGAGAAATTTTTAGCCTGGAAGATTTATTCCGTCGTTACCGATGAATTTATTCCTAATCCGAGCAGGATGAGAGACTGGATCACTACTCCCCGCTCTACGGGATATGAAAGCCTGCATGTAACGGTAATAGGCCCGGAATCTAAATGGGTGGAGGTTCAGATACGGTCGGAAAGAATGGACGAAGTTGCGGAAAAGGGAATTGCAGCACATTATAAATATAAAGAGGGTTATGAAATTGAAGAAGATAATAAGATAGAGAATTGGATATCTCAGGTACGGGAGATGCTGGAACATCAGGATGCGGCAACAACTAAAGAATTATTGGATGATTTCAAGCTAAATCTATACACGAAAGATATTTTTGTTTTTACTCCTAAGGGAGACCTAAAAGTTCTTTCCATCGGGGCAACTGCTTTGGATTTTGCATATTCCATTCACTCCGGTATAGGAGACCACTGTCTGGGAGCGAAAGTAAACAACAAACTCATACCGTTAAGTTATAAATTAAAAAGCGGTGATCAGGTAGAAATTTTAACTTCCGCTAATCAAAAACCAAAAGCCGATTGGTTAGATTTTGTTACCACTTCCAAAGCTAAATCAAGGATCAAGGCAGCTTTAAATACAGAGAAAAGAAAATATACGGAAGAAGGCAAGGAATTGTTGATCAGGAAATTGAGGCATCTTAAAATTAGTTTTTCAGAGATGGAATTAAACTCCATTCAGAAATTTTTCGGGGCGAAGACCAGTCATGACGTATTTTATCAGGTCGCAACGGGAGTGATTGACAGTAAGGAATTAAAGAAATATGCCGACAGTAAAGGGGTAATTAATAATATCCTGTCAAGATTCAGGAAAAGACCTTCATTGATCTCAAAAGAACTTCTCGAATCTAAGGAGGAGGGTAAGTTGGATATGATAGTTTTCGGCGATGATGAAAAAAAGCTGGATTATCAACTGGGGCAATGTTGCAATCCTATTCCCGGAGATAAAATATTTGGATTTGTTACTATAAATAAAGGTATTAAAGTTCATAAGGAGACTTGTCCCAATGCGGTAGATATGCGGGCAAATTATGACTACCGGGTGATTCCTGCAAAGTGGGTGAACAGTGCAAACAGAGACTTTTTAATAGATATTTCGCTGGAAGGAATCGACAGAACAGGAATACTTAATGATATTACCGCCTTAGTTTCCAACACTTTAAAAGTAGATATTAAAAAGATAAACATCAATTCCGAAGATGGCATTTTTTATGGTAATTTAACACTCTTTGTGAAAAATACCGTACAATTAGAAGAAATTGTAAGAGATTTACATAATATAGAAGGAATAAGTAAAGTAAAACGACTAGAGCGAAAATAGAAAACCCGAAGTTAGGATTAATTAACACATTTAGTTTATGAAAAGCGTGAGAGAGCGGATCAATGCTTCTTTAGTATCTTCAATGAAAAATAACATTCCTGAAGGAGAAAATCTGGCGGATATATTAACGGGCATATTGAACGTAGGAAAAGAATCCGTTTATCGGAGATTGCGAGGAGAAGTTCCGTTTACCTTTGAAGAAGTGGTGAAGATTTCAAGGAAGTTGAGAGTATCATTGGATAATATCGTTAATGAAGAAAAAGAACATGCCGTTTTTAGCTTGCATCTGATTCCTTCCATAGACTTTATGGAAGATTATTATAAGGCTTTAGAGTCTAATCATGTTATTTTCAACATGATGAGCAAAGACCCGGATTCAGTATTAAGACTAGCCTACAACACCTTACCTTACGGAATATACCTTAGATATGAAACCATATCTAAATTCAGGTTATATAAATGGGTATATCAGTTTTTGAAGACACAAACAACCGTTTCATTAGCAGATTTTGAAGTTCCCGAAAAAATATTGACCGCTCAAAAAAAGTTTGTAGAAAATTATTATACTATCTCAAACATCCAGATTATTTTAGATAAAAATGCCTTCAGTTCATTTATTACGGATATAAACTACTTTTATCGGTTAAATCTCATATCAGAAAAAGAGATTGAAGAATTAAAAGAAGAACTGTTGCAAATGATCTTCAATTGGGAACAACTGGCTAAAAAAGGAATAACCAATGCCGGAAAAGAAATAAATATCTATATTTCAAATATAAATTTTGAAGCCTGCTATGTCCATTTCAAATCCAAAGAATTAGAACTGTCTCAGATAAGTTTGTATTCAATAGATACACTTACCTCATTGGATCCTGTGATCTGCAACACTCATAAAAAATGGATTGATTCATTAAAAAGATATTCAACACTCATAACGAGAAGCGGAGAAATAGAAAGAATAGAATTTTTCAATAACCAGAGAAAACTTATAACAGAGTTATTAGGTACGGATGCCTGTTTTTGAATCCTGAAATAAAATAGTTCCCTCGCAGATTCAACTAAAGAATGTAACATTATTCAATTATCTTTCATCATACTCCAATCCATAAAATTACTATGTGCTTAAACCGAACTCACGTTAATTGAACTTACACCGATTTTCATGTACCGAAGAAGCCGAATCTTCCGTAAATTTTATCCCATTTCCTTAAATATGTCAAAAATCATGTTAAAGACCAACAAAAATTTATCCGATATAACCCGGTTTTTCGAAGCATTTTTTATCCGTTATCATACTCCGTGATTTTATTTGACGTGCATAAAACACTTATATACATATATTTACATACCTTTATCTCTCATGCATTTTTTATAAAACAATTATGAGAAAATATATCAATACCTCTTGACAATACCCTAAGAATAAAATAAGGGTAAAGTTGCCTCTTATAAAAATAATGCTTATTTTTGATGTTATCAGATTATGACTACAATGTCTTAATAAATTTTAAACAAAACACACAAAATAATAACTCAATATTTACTAACAAATAATCAAAAACATAATCCATGAAAAACAATGCAATAAAAATTTCAGCGTTATTCGCATTTGCCTTAACTCTTTTCATCTCTTGTGGAAAAGGTGGTGAAGAAACAAAAAAAGCCGATCCGTTAGCTGCCGCAGCGAATATGACTCCGGAAGACATTCAAAAAGCAAAAGAAGAAAGGCTTGCCAATCTACCCGAAAACACATTGATGATTGAGGGAGATGATAACATGAAATATGATCTTACCGAACTAAAGGTCAAAGCAGGAAAACCTGTCACTCTGACCTTAACCCACGTGGGAAAAGCCAGTATAACCGATATGGGACATAATTTGGTAATACTAAAACCGGGAACCGATATAGATGCTTTTGCTCTAAAGGCTTCTAAAGACGTTGCCAATAATTATATCCCTAAAGATGACCCGGCTATCATCGCTCATACCAAACTATTGGGAGGAGGTGAAGAAGATACCATTACCTTTACTATCAACGAAAAAGGTACTTATGATTTCTTATGTACTTTCCCTGCTCATAATACTACTATGAGAGGAAAACTGATTGTTGAATAAAGGTTCAGTCAAATAACCTGAATAAAAGCAAAGAGGCTGTTTCACAACTCGTGAAAACAGCCTTTTTTATTTAACGTGAGTTCGGGATAAGGAATTAAAAAAAAAGATTCTATTTTGTATATGTAATTAATTGAATTTTAAATGATTATCGTTGTTGAGATTGCCGCACTCCACTACGTTGCGAGCGCAGCGTGGCAACCCCGCAAAGACGACGGCACGCCGGACACTATGACGTTATCCATATTCTACCGAGCTTGAATCCCTGACGGGATAAAATCTGGCAGGTGTAATTAAGGACATCCCATTCGGGATGTTAGCTCGGTAGGATGAACAATTCCCCCACCCATAACGGCACGCCGTTAGGTGTGCGACATTATTCAATTATCTTTCATCATATATCCAATTCAAATAAAATTACTATGTGCTTAAACCGAACTCACGTTATTTAACCTGAATTCGGGATAAGAACGGAGCACGGATTTGCTTCGCAAATCCGTGCAAACAATTGATATACAGCAAATTGTAGCCCGTCATTGATGAGGGA
>JAISSC010000029.1 GCA_031273305.1 Flavobacteriaceae bacterium | reverse complement strand
AGTAGTAGACGAGATAATACAAGTAAGCAACGATGACGCTATCCGCTCCAGTCGGGAACTAGCTCAGGCTGAGGGACTTGTAGTGGGAATATCCTCAGGTGCAGCTACCTATGCAGCTAAGGAATTGGCAAAACGACCTGAAAACAAAGGTAAGAACATTGTAGTTATCCTTCCCGATACCGGAGAAAGATACCTGTCAACCGTATTATACGCCTTTGAAGAATATCCTTTATAAAGCGTATTGAAGGTCTAAGTCCTTTGATTGACTAAAAAACGGAAAAACAACCGGTGAGATAAATCATAAAATTATGCCTTTATGTTTTATCTCCTGTTTTTCCAATTAGATAATATCGAATTTATAAACTTTAAAAATGTTTAAAAATGAATGTACATCATCCTAAGTGTCACTTTGTTAGTATGAATCATTGCTGTTGTTGCTACGGGATAGAACGTACAATATAGAGCATTGTAATCCCCGAATCGGAGATGTTCTGTTTTTCCCTATGTGAAAAACAGAATTTTTTGTTATTATTGTAATGACAAAAAATTAACATCATGAAAGTATTAAAAACTTTTAAAATTTCATTACTGGCTTTATCTTTTTCGTTATTTATGCCTAAAGTTTTCGGACAAAACATAACGATTGACGCAGAGATAAGAAACAGGAATGAATTACGAAACGGATTCCGAAGCCCTTTGGCAGATACCCTCAAAAGTGCTTTGATAGGTGGCTTGCGAACTAAATTAAATTTTGATTACGCACAAGATAAGATAAAAACAAGAATAAGTTTGATTAATACTCATTATTACGGAGAAACGAGACTCTCTGATACAGGTAACTCGGTAGGAGTCTTTGAAGCTTGGGGTGAATATAACTTTACTCCGGAATTTTCTTTTACCTTAGGGCGTAAATCTTTAAATTATGGTCGTTTGTTTTCCGGAAACTGGAGCAACACCCCCAGAGCACACGACCTTTTGTTGCTGAAATATACCTCTGCCGGTATCGATGCTCACTTGGGAGGAGCATGGAACAATGCGGGAAATGACATGTACGAAACCCTTTATCAAGTATCCAACAACTACAAATCGTTGTTATACCTTTGGTTACACAAACAGATAGAGAGAGTATCATTGTCGGCTATGTTCATCAACGACAACTTCCAATATGGAGAAGAAAACAATCCTTCCACGAGCAACCGATACACTACCGGATTCGATTTGGAACTACAAGATGAAGAAATCCCCTGGTATATTCAGGCAGAAGGGTATTACCAATTCGGAAAGGATACTCATCAACGGGAACTTAGTGCCTCTTTGTTAGCTGCCAAAGCGAGCTATCGGGCTACAGACAGGGTTACTGCCACCATAGGAGGAGAATTTCTATCCGGTTCAAAATATGATTTGGCTCCCGATAAAAACAATACCTTCAACAAGTTATACGGAAGCAATCACTCCTTTAACGGTTCTATGGAATACTGGTCTACTCCGCCCGCACAGGGCTTGGTAGACTTATTTGCAGGGATAAATGTCAAAGTGTTGCCTAAACTCGGCATAGACCTTACCTTTCATAAATTCTCGGTCTCCCGTGACTTGGCAGTTGAAGGCTACAACAGAGATATTGGTTCGGAACTTGACCTTACCGTCAACTACGACCTTTCCGACCAATTTTCGATAGAAGGAGGATGGAGTGCCTATTTCAAAACTAATGGTACCGACCTCCTGAAAAAACAAACAGGTATCGATACGAAATTCCCTCATTGGGCATATATTATGATTACCTTTAACCCCACTTTTTTCTCTAAAAAAGAATGATTAAATATTATTAAATCTATACAATGAAAAAAAATCTTATTTTACTATTAAGTATTTTAGCCTTGTTTTCCTCATGTTCCAAAGATAACAAGACAGATACGGCTGTCGCCGGAGATACCCTGAGCGGGGAAATACAATTATCAGGCGCATTTGCTCTATATCCTATGGTGGTGAAGTGGGTAGAAGAGTTCAGGAAACTTCATCCCAACGTAAAAATCGACGTATCGGGCGGCGGTGCAGGTAAAGGAATGACCGATGTGCTTTCCGGTGTGGTCGATTTGGGTATGGTATCCAGAGAAATCTATCCGGAGGAAGAGAAAAAAGGAGCCGTTGGTTATGCTGTGGTTAAAGATGCCGTTGTGCCGACCGTCAACTCCAATAATCCGGAGATTGCCAACATCCGTAAGATAGGATTAAAAAAAGATATTGCCGAAAAATTATGGAGCAGCAGGCTAACCACATGGGGGCAGGTATTGGGCAGCAGCAGTACTGTTCCGGTGCATGTATTTACCCGATCCGATGCTTGCGGTGCGGCGGAAACTTTTGCCAAATGGTTCGATAAAAAACAAGAAAACCTGAAAGCTACTGCCGTATATGGAGACCCAGGAGTATCAGGCGCAGTGCAAAAAGATAAAGTAGGTATCGGTTATAATAACATCGCCTATGCGTATGACCAAAACACAAAAAAACCTTTTGAGAATCTTGCTATTATTCCTATTGATTTCAACGAGAACGGAAAGATAGACCCTGACGAAGATTTCTATCAGGATTCACATTCTCTTACTCAGGCCATCATCGACGGGAAATACAAATCGCCACTGGCACGCGATCTATATTTGGTTACTAAAGGAAAACCGACTAAACCTGAGGTTATCGCTTTCTTAAACTTTATCCTGACCGATGGACAAAAATATGTCAGTGAAGCCGGCTACATCAACCTGCCGGGAGAAAAACTGAATGAAAATGCAGATAAGATAAAATAAAATAAGCCGGAAGAAATATATGGTATCAAAAAATTTGCTTGAATACAGAATTTTTAAAGACAAAATAGCAAGTAAATCCATGTCATTGCTAACCGTATTCTCATTGCTCATTATCGTAGCTATGGGGTACGGTTTGTTTTCAAAATCGACCACCATTTTAAATACTCATTCCGTATGGGATTTAGTATCCGATTCCCAATGGGAGCCATTAAACGGTAAATTCGGATTTTATTCTTTTATCATAGGTTCCGTTTACGTTACGGTTCTTTCGGTAATCATCGCTTTGCCCATATCCTTGCTTACGGCGTTGTATATTACGGAAAACGCCAAATCCTGGGTAAAAAAAGTTATTTTTCCGGTGTTGGATATACTGGCAGGAATCCCTCCGGTGGTTTATGGACTTTGGGGAACTTTGATTATCGTACCCTGGATTTCCGACTCTCTGGGACCTAGATTTGTAGATTACACCAACGGCTACACGGTTCTGGCAGGAGGAATTGTTCTCAGCGTGATGATAGTCCCTTTGTTGGTCAGCCTTTTTGTGGAAATATTCTCCACAGTTCCCAAAGATTTTCGGGATGCTTCGGCATCTTTAGGAGCTACCCGCTGGCAAACCTCCCGCAAGGTAGTGGTGCGCAAAGCCTTACCCGGAATTATTGCAGCCTTAGTGTTGGCAATATCCAGAGCCTTCGGTGAAACGCTGGCAGTATTGATGGTTTGCGGAAACGTGATCAACATTCCAAAATCTCTTTTTGAGGGATGCTACCCGCTTTCTGCCCTTATTGCAAACAATTACGGAGAAATGCTTTCACTCCCCCTATACGAGTCGGCATTGATGTTCGCAGCCCTGATTCTGTTTGTTATCATACTTGTGTTCAATACAATATCCCGTTTAATATTGCATCAGATAAAGAAGAGCTATAAAGTATAAACCTGACCATAACCAGATAAATCAAGAATTATAAATATAGAATAATGAAATTTATAGAACAAAAACTTTTCAACTTTCTCATGCTGTTATCCACCTTGTTTGTAGTGGCTTTTTTTGCCAGTATCCTATGGACAATTATCAAAAACGGATTTGATGCCATGAGCTGGGATATGATCACCAAACTTCCGGGAGGAGGATTTTATCTGGGAAAAGACGGCGGAATCCTAAATGCGATAGTGGGTTCTCTATACATCGTCGGAGGTTCCACACTGCTGGGCTTGTTGATAAGCATTCCTATTGTTTTTTACATTAATATTTACTTAAAAAAGAACTCGAAACTCGCCTATTTTACTCGTCTCTCCTTCGATGTTCTTTTCGGGATACCCTCCATCGTATACGGAGCTTTCGGGTTTACAATTATGATATTTTTCGGGTTGAGGACTTCCTTGCTCGGAGGAATTATCGTTGTAACCTTTCTTATTATCCCCATTTTCATTCGTTCGATGGATGAAGTAGCAAATTCCATTTCCAAAGACTTGCTCGATGCAACCTACTCTCTGGGTGCAACAAAATTAGAGACCGGAAAAGTTATTCTCCGCCAAATCGCTCCCGGAATAGTTACGGCAGCCCTGTTGTCTATCGGACGGGCTATCGGAGATGCAGCTGCGGTAATGTTTACTGCGGGATTCACGGACAGCATCCCGACCTCACTAAGTCAACCCGCTGCTACCCTGCCCTTGTCAGTATTTTTCCAATTGAGCAGTCCCATTCCCGAAGTAAGAGAACGAGCCTATGCAGCAGCCCTGCTTTTAACATTTATCATATTGATTATCAGCATCAGTGGACGATTGATAACTGCCCGCTTTTCCAGAAATAAAATATCATAAGGAATGGATGAATTAAAATATTTTATCTTATATGGGTGTTAATCAATCTTTAAAGGCAATTTCATATCAAACAAATAGAATTGGTTGATTTCCTAAAGTTTAAAAATATTAACTTTGTATAAATAATCAACTCAACAAAGAATAACAGAATAGAATAATTAAAAAATACATACAACATTAATATGAGCAACAAACTGACTCATCTAAGGGAACTGGAATCCGAATCAATCTATATATTGAGGGAGGTTACCGCTCAATTTGAAAAGCCGGTATTATTATTTTCCGGAGGAAAAGATTCTATCGTGATGGCGCATCTGGCTTATAAGGCTTTTTATCCTGCTGCTATTCCTTTCCCCTTTTTACATATAGATACGGGACACAATTTTGAAGAGACCATTACCTTTAGAGATGAATTGGTCAAACGCCTGAAAGTGAAACTAATCGTAGGCTCGGTACAGGAATCCATCAACAGCGGAAGAGTTGTAGAGGAACAAGGTTATAACGCCAGTCGTAACAAACTGCAAACCACCACGCTTCTTGATTCTCTGGAAAAAAATAAATTCGATGCGGCACTTGGCGGTGCTCGTCGCGATGAAGAAAAAGCCAGAGCAAAAGAACGTTTTTTTTCCCACAGAGATGAATTTGGACAATGGGACCCTAAAAACCAACGCCCCGAACTGTGGAACATATTCAACGGGAAGAAAAATCAGGGGGAACATTTCCGCATATTTCCTTTAAGCAACTGGACGGAAATGGACGTATGGCAATACATTCTTTTAGAAAATATTCCCCTTCCGAGCCTGTATTACACACACGAGAGAGAAGTCTTTCTACGGGAGGGAGTTTGGCTGGCAGCTTATCCGTTTATGAAATTAAGACCTAATGAAAAGGTTGAGATAAAACGAGTACGATGCCGTACTATCGGTGACATTTCCTGCACCGGACTGACAATCTCCGAAGCAAACACGGTGGAAAACATTATTGATGAAATTGCTTCTTCACGCATCACCGAACGCGGAGGCAGAGCCGATGACAAACGCTCGGAAGCTGCTATGGAAGACCGTAAGAAAGCAGGTTATTTTTAAAGATCAGAAGTAAGTAGTGAAAGATAAAACATAAGGAAATTGAGTAAATAAGTTTATTGAACAAAAAAATTATTACAAAGTAAACAAGAAAATATGAGCGGATATTTAGATATGGAATTGCTGCGCTTTAGCACCGCAGGAAGTGTAGACGACGGAAAGAGTACTTTGATAGGTCGCCTGTTATACGACAGCAAATCTATCTTTGAGGATCAACTTGAAGCCGTAAAAGCAGCAAGCGAACGCATGGGAAACGAGGAAGTAGACTTAGCCCTGCTTACCGACGGACTTCGGGCAGAGAGAGAACAAGGCATCACGATAGATGTGGCATACAGGTATTTTGCCACCCCTAAACGGAAATTTATCATTGCAGACACTCCTGGGCATATAGAATATACCCGGAACATGGTTACCGGAGCCTCTACTTCCGATGTGGCAATTATCCTCGTAGATGCCCGAAACGGTATTATCGAACAGACTAAACGACATTCCTATATTGCATCGCTTTTGCAAATTTCTACTATAATAGTTGCCATAAACAAGATGGATTTGGTTGATTTCTCGGAAGAGATATACAATAAAATTAAAGAAGAATATCAGGACATCATCAAAAAATTACAGCTGAAAAACGTTTATTTTATCCCTATTTCAGCACGTGACGGAGACAATGTAGTAAAACCCTCAGAAAACATGAGCTGGTACAGGGATGCTACCCTGCTACATTTGTTAGAAACCGTTCCCGTAAGGATTAATATTGATGAATTGCCTGCACGCTTTCCGGTACAATACGTAATACGTCCACAAACAGACGAATTTCATGATTATCGGGCTTATGCAGGAAGAATTGCCGGTGGCAGGTTCAAGGTTGGAGATAAAATTACCGTGCTACCTTCCCGCACCGAGTCAACAATAGCCGCCATAGACGAAGCCGACAAACCATTGGAAGAGGCTTTCGCACCGCAATCAGTAGCCATCCGCCTGACAGACGACGTAGATATTAGTCGGGGCGATATGATTGTGAAAAGCGATAACCTGCCTCATATCAGTGCCGATATTTCCTTACTGATCTGCTGGCTAAATCCAAGACCTTTGAGCAGCGGAGGAAAATATATTATCAAACACGCCACCGATGAGGTTTTCGGAATCGTGAAAGAGGTATATTTTAAAGTGAATATTAATACGTTAGAGAATATTAAGGACGATAAAGTAGTGAAGATGAATGATATTGCACATATAAACATTAAAACTTCCAAGCCTCTTAAATACGATTTTTATTCGCAAAACCGCATTACAGGCAGCTTGATCCTCATTGAGGAAGCCACTCATGAAACAGTAGGAGCAGGAATGATAGTAGAGTCATTGGCAGACCAAACCTTTAGCATTTAATAAGATAAGATAGATGATATGGAAAAGAACATTGAAGAACTAAACGAACGATTTAACCATAAATCTGCGGAAGAAATCATCGCCTATTTTCTTAAAGAATACGACGATAGAATTGCTTTGGCTTCGAGTTTGGGGCTTGAGGATCAGGTGTTGACCGATATGATATTGAAAATATCTCCCACAGCCCGTATATTTACAATAGACACAGGTCGATTGTTCCCTGAAACTTATTCGCTTATAGATAAAACGAATATGAAGTACAATATAAAAATTGACGTCTATTTTCCTAATAATCAATCAGTAGAGAAATACGTTAAGGAGAACGGTGTCAATTCCTTTTACGAATCCATAGAAAAACGCAAAAGCTGTTGCCAGATACGGAAAATAGAACCCCTACTCCGCTCCCTGTCACAACTCAATGTATGGATATGCGGACTGAGACAGGAACAGTCGGTAACCCGTACGGGAGTTCAAGCCATAGAATGGGACGAAGCCAATAAATTAATTAAGATAAATCCGTTGGTACACTGGAGCGAACAGGACGTCTGGGATTACATCAATCAACATCAGGTTCCTTATAATGTACTACATAAAAAAGGTTTTCCGAGCATTGGCTGCCAACCCTGCACACGAGCCATCGCAGAGGATGAAGACATCAGAGCCGGACGCTGGTGGTGGGAAAATCCGGAACATAAGGAATGTGGTTTACATAAACGATAAAAAATTGATAATGAATCGGTTTTTACATAGCAAAATACAGTAAAGACGTTATAATTAACAGCATTTTATCACTCAATTAATTATTTCTATCAGCACTTACAATTATTAGACTTATTTTTGTATAAAATTACGGACAGGATTATAATAAACAGGCTATAATCACCTAACCAAAAGAGACAACCCACAAGATGAAAAGGAATGTACTTATCATGGACAAACAGGACATCACTCGCACAGGGATGGAAATGCTTGTCAAACAAAATGAACCGGATGCTATTTTGTCTTATGCAGATAGCAAAAGTTCTATTATTTCCTTTCTTGCCACTTGTGATGATGCTCTTGTTATACTGGACTATACATTATCCGATTTCAATGATGTAGAAGAACTTTTAAATATAAATGCACGTTTCCCAAATGTTCACTGGTTATTATTTTCTGACGAGTTGAGCCTCGATTTCCTTAAAAAAGTTATGTTTAACAGCAAGGCTTTCAGCATGGTACTGAAAACTTCTGTTTTGAGTGAGATAAATACGGCACTTGTTTTGGCTTTCCGCAATGAGCGATTTATATGCTCACATGTAACGAATCAATTATTATCAAATACCAAAAACGACAATAAAAACGATAATCTCCTTACTACTACGGAACAGGAAATCTTACGAGAGATAGCCTTAGGCAAAATGACAAAGGAAATCGCTGCAAGCCGCAATCTTAGTTTTCATACGGTGATTACCCATCGCAAAAACATCTTTCGGAAGTTGGACGTAAACAACGTGTATGAGGCTACCAAATATGCAATTCGTGCAGGAATAATAGATGTTTCGGATTATTATATTTAACCTGAGTTCGGTAGTAGAGACGCCCAACTTAGACGTCTTTATCAGGTATAAAATGCGGCATCTTTGCTAATGGAACGCAGTGAAGTATGCCGTCCTTACCAGTATTTTCTTATA
>JAISSC010000162.1 GCA_031273305.1 Flavobacteriaceae bacterium | reverse complement strand
ATAGGTGAAACGATGATCTGTTTATGAAATGAAGGGTCTGAAAGAGTTTCCTGATACCCGGTCATACCTGTGGTAAAAACTACCTCTCCGATGGTAAACTGGTCGCTGCCAAAGCCTTTACCCATAAATTCCATTCCGTTTTCTAATACTAATTTTCTTTTCAAGATCTTGCTTTTATTTTTAATTGTGTTATTATAAGTTTATTTGTTCCTCGTTAATTTTTATGAATTAAAAACATAATTCAGCACTGCTATCCGTGCAAATACTCCGTTGGACATTTGTGTGAATATCCTTGACTGTGGAGCCTCGATCAGGGTCTCGTCAATTTCTACATTTCGGTTGATGGGGGCAGGGTGCATAATGATTGCCGAAGGTTTCATTTTTGCTGCTCTTTCCGTAGTCAGACCGTATTGGGATAAAAAATCGTTCTCGTCATATTGTTGTGCATGCCGTTCATTTTGATTTCTTAGTAACATTATTACATCTACGTCGGAAACTACTTTATCCAGAGTAGTGTAGGTTCCCATTGTCATGCTGGAATCCCGCCAAAATTCAGGCGTGGCAAAGCTGATATTAGCTCCGAACCGTTTCAGTATCTTAGCATCCGAATGTGCTACCCGACTGTGAACTATGTCTCCCGCAATGACGATGTTCAGGTCTTTAAAAGTCCCGAATTCTTCATATATGGTCACTAAGTCCAGTAAAGACTGGGTAGGATGATCTCCGCAGCCATCACCTGCGTTTATGATGGGAACATTGATACGGGGAATCAGTTCTTCATAAAACCTGTCTTGTGTATGTCTTATCACAAAGCATTCAACCCCGATAGAGTTAAGAGTTTTCACCGTGTCATACAGAGTTTCGCCTTTTTTTATACTGGAACTTTCAGCATCAAAATAAATAATCTCCATTCCGGTCTTCTTTTCAGCCATTTCAAAACTTAGTTTAGTACGGGTGCTGTTCTCAAAAAACAGGTTGGATATGTAGTGATTGGATAAGTTGGGAAATGCTTTTTTCCGTTTAAAACTAATCGCATCATCTACAAGGTCCCGGATTAATTCTAAATCTAAAGTTTCAAATGAGATAAAATGATTCATGAATTATTGAATTTGGGTTACTGTATTTTTGTTTATGACTTTCCTGGTTTTTGTTTCGGAGAAACAAAAAAAAACATCTTAAATGATAAGATGTTTCAAATAAAATTTTAAAAATAAAATTTTCAATATCTTCTAAAGGAGACTTCCCCCCCTGACGTATTAATATTGAGAAAACAAATCTTTTGTGAGGAACCGACGCTTCCTTTTTTAGCCTTATGAATTGTATTTTAGGTAGAATGTAATTCAAAAGTTTGACGTATTTAAATAAAAATTATTAACGTAATTTTTAAAATCCTACAAAGATAATCCATGTTTTAAAGTTATACAAATTTTTTTAAAATTTGTCATTCGGCAGGGTCGATGAATGAACGCAATCTGTCTGCATAGCAATAAAAAACACGTCAAATTTTCATCAGACGAGTTTATCCTGTTTCCTGCACAGGTTCGCCGGATAAATATGAACTTTATCATATGGAATATGATGAACAAAATATAGCCGTTAAAAAGAACCATTACTCAAAAAGGGTTTGTTTGTTTTTCCCTCAAAATATATTTGTAACGGCTAAGATTTTTTTAATAAAGAGGGAGTGATTGATTAGTTTTATATTGATTTTATTAGTAATTTGTATGACTAAAATAACCAAAAAAATAGAAAATGTTATGAGTACGATAGTAGAATCAAAATTTTCAGTTGCAGAAACAGTGAGCAGGCTGAATTTAAAAAAACGTTATGATAATTATATAGGAGGAAAATTTGTACCTCCGGTGAAGGGTCAATACCATGATGTTCCTTCCCCTATTGATGGAAAGATATTTACGCAAACCGCACATTCTTCGAAAGAGGATATAGATTTTGCTGTTGATACGGCGGAGAAGGCATTTGAAACGTGGAGCAAGACTTCGGTAACGGAAAGAAGCAATATTTTAATAAAGATAGCACAAAGAATAGAGGAAAATCTAGAGTATATAGCAACCGTTGAGACGATTGATAATGGAAAGGCGTTGCGTGAGACTTTGAATGCGGATATTCCTTTGGCGGCAGATCATTTTCGTTATTTTGCCGGAGTTATCAGGGCAGAAGAAGGGTCGGCTATGGAACTGGACGATAAAACGGTTTCTTTAATTATAAATGAACCTCTGGGAGTGATTGCGCAAATTATCCCGTGGAATTTCCCGCTTTTAATGGCAGCATGGAAGCTGGCTCCGGCACTGGCAGCGGGTAATTGTGTGGTACTTAAACCTGCTGAAAACACCCCTGTGTCGATCATTGTATTAATGGAGTTAATCGGAGATTTATTGCCTCCGGGTGTGGTAAACGTAGTAAACGGTTCCGGTGCTCAATTAGGGAAAGTTTTGGTAACTAATCCGAAAGTTACGAAAGCAGCATTTACAGGCTCTACGGAAATCGGACGTCAGGTGATGGAATATACCACAACGAATATTATCCCGGTGACTTTGGAATTAGGAGGAAAATCGCCTAATATATTCTTCCCCTCAGTGATGGATCATGATGACGAATATCTGGATAAAGCCATTGAGGGAGCAGTTCTGTTCGCATTTAATCAGGGAGAAGTATGTACCTGTCCGTCTCGTTTATTAATTCATGAATCAATCTATGACCGGTTTATCAAGAAAGTTATCAAACGGGTGGAAGCGATAAGAACAGGCAGTCCGTTAGACCCTGCCGTACAGATGGGTGCGCAGGTTTCCAAAGCTCAGGAAGAAACGATACTTTCTTATATCAGGATAGGGAAGGAAGAAGGGGCAGAAGTACTTACCGGTGGGGAAGCCAATCATTTAGGCGGAGACCTGGAAGGGGGATATTACATTAAGCCGACCTTATTCAGAGGAAACAATAAGATGAGGATATTTCAGGAGGAGATTTTTGGTCCTGTGCTGGCGGTAACCACTTTTAAAACCACAGAAGAAGCTATTGCAATAGCCAATGATACCATTTTTGGTTTAGGAGCGGGCGTCTGGACACGTGATGCACATGAATTATACACGGTTCCGAGAGCAATTAAGGCAGGACGGGTATGGGTAAATCAGTATCATGCTTATCCCGCAGGAGCACCGTTTGGAGGATATAAACAATCAGGTATAGGACGAGAGAACCATAAAATGATGTTGGATCATTATCGCCAGACTAAAAACATGCTGATCTCTTATGATAAAAATAAGTTAGGATTCTTTTAATTTTCCTGACTTTGAATATGCGACGCACATTTGGTGCTGAAAAATTATAAAATATGGCTTAATGGACATTTTTTAGGCTGAAAATTCCTGAATCCCTTATTATTGTTAGCTTTGATTATACTCAAAGGTTATGAATAAAAAAAATGCTTTTACTGTGATAAAAGTTTTATCAA
>JAISSC010000128.1 GCA_031273305.1 Flavobacteriaceae bacterium | reverse complement strand
TACTTTTTCCTCAATAACCTTAGTATAAGCCTCCACACCTACATGTGAGGATAATATTTTATCAACCTTATTTATGTCCGGTAAAATTTTTCCTGTGGCAGGTAAGATTTTCAAATCGGGGTTTACATCACTAAAAAGCCTGATATTAAAACTCTCTAATCCGCTAAAAACGGAAAGGATAACGAACATGGCGCAGGTTGCTATCGAAATGGCTATCAACGAGGTATACATAATTATACTCACAGACTGAGTACTTTTTTTTGAGATGAAATATCTGAACGCTATATACCATGATAAATTTTTCACAGGTTATAAAATAGGATTTTCATCTTCACCTTTTAATGCTTTTTCTATTTTTTCCACTTCGTCTAAAGTAGTATCCAGATAAAATATCAACTCCGGGATTTGTCTTAGATGTTTAGCTAATTTCGTGCCTAAAATTTTTCTGAACCGTGAATTTAGCTCATTTATCTCTTTCATTAAAGGTTCACGGTATTGCGAGGGAAAAATACTTATATATACTTTCGCAACTCCCAAATCAGGAGAAATTTTTACTTCGGTAGTTGATATAAGGATACCCTTTCCTATCTCCACAGATTGTTTGCGAAAAATTTCAGATAATTCTTCCTGCAATAATTGATTAATTTTTTTCTGCCTGTTGCTTTCCATAAGATTTCACAAATTTATGGATTTTTAGCTACTCCATAAAATTTTTACAAAATTCATCACTTATTATCCTTTTATGTTTTGATTTATTTATGTAACTTTATCCGCTACAATCCAAATTTTATGAGAAAGATAGAACATTTAGGTATCGCCGTAAGAGATATAGAAAAATCGAAGTTATTATTTTCCAAACTTTTAGGAAACGAATCCTACAAAACAGAAAGCGTAGAAAGCGAGGGAGTAAAGACCGAATTTTTTATGATAGGGGAAAGTAAGATTGAGTTGCTTGAAGCCACCAAAGAAGATAGCCCCATAGCTAAATATCTGGAAAAGAAAAGTGAGGGTATCCATCATATAGCCTTCGCAGTAGATAGTATCGAAGAAGAAGTAAAACGCCTTAAATCTGAAGGTTTTGAAGTTTTAAACGAAGTTCCAAAAAGAGGTGCGGATAACAAGTTAGTGGTTTTCCTGCATCCTAAGTCCACCAATGGGGTATTAATTGAATTATGTCAGGATGTTCCTTAAAAATTAAACGATGAATATATATCAGGTTGATAATAATGCTATTCCTAAAGAATTATTAAATCCTACTGCCATAGAAAAACTACTGGATAAATTATTAAATCTGGGATATGAATTAGGTATAAAAATAATAACCTGTATAGTGGTCTATTATATCGGGAGATTTTGTATTAAATGGGTAGAAAAACTTGTTTACAGAGTTCTGGAACGAAAAAAAATAGACCAATCCGTTAAATCATTTTTGGCAAGTCTGGTAAATATCACCCTGACATTAATGCTGGTAATGTCCATTATTGGGATTTTAGGGATTCAAACCACTTCTTTTGCCGCTTTGGTCGCTTCCGCCGGATTAGCCGTAGGTATGGCGATGAAAGACAATCTGGGAAACTTCGCCGGAGGAGTTATGATACTGTTCAATAAACCAATCAAGGTCGGGGATTATATTTCCGCACAAGGTTTGGAAGGAACCGTCAGGTCTATCGGTATACTGTATACAATCTTAACAACTGTTGACAACAAAACCATTTATATCCCCAACGGACCTCTCTCAACCGGGAATATTCTCAATTTTTCCACACAAACCCAGAGAAGAGTAGATATAACTATCGGAGTTGATTATGGAACCCCTCTGGATAAAGTAAAAGATATTTTGAACGAAATTATCGGTTCGAACTCCTTAATTTTAACAACTCCGGAGCCTTTTGTCGGTCTGGCAAAATTAAATGACAGCTCTATTGACTTCGTCATAAGAGTTTGGACAAAATCCGTTAACTACTGGACTGTTTATTTTTATCTTAATGAATCCATTTACGATAAATTCACCAAATCCGATATTAATATTCCTTTCCCTCAACTCACCGTACATATGGCAAATGATAAATAAATACGCCTGAAACCATCTGAAAATATATATTAAATTCCTCCGGAAGTTGCTAGTGGAGCGTGGCAATCTAGACAATGATAGCACCACAGCCTAATCCCAAAATAATAACATAAAAAACTTTTTGTGTGTAACAAAAGCCGTCAACATTGGACTTATTACAATATGAAACTAAATATGTTATGAAGAAAAGAGTTTTTTAAGACCGTTTCATAAAATATTTTTTCATCTCAGTTGTCTACATAGGTAGAGGGCTATAAGAAAAAATATAACCATAAATTAATATATAACATGGTAAATTATAAGGGTAAGTAAATTTTTAAAAATAAATTTGATTTTAATAAGTATACGTATTATATTTGCACTTTCAATCTATAAATACCAGACATGGAGACTTGTTACAAAGATTTTCTTTCAAACATTACTAACAGTGATAAAATCGGGTTACTTCTATGGAAAGTTTATAACCTATGGCAAAGAGAATTAAAAAAGGCTTTGGTAGAACTTGATATAACTCACAGCCAGTTTTTGTTATTAGGAGCAACCTTATGGGGAAATCACTGTCAGGCAGAAGTCACTCAGAAAAGTCTTTCCGACAAAACCGGAATAGACCCCATGACTACCTCCACTGTTTTACGCACCTTACAGAAAAAAGGATGGATAAAAAGGAAATTTAGTAAAAAAGATACCAGAACCAGATTAATATCATTAACAGAAAATGGCAAGAAAATTGTTGAAAGTGCTACCAAAGAGTTGAAAAAATTCAATGATTCTTTTTTCGGCCCATTAAAAGAACAACGAGGACAATTTCAGGAAAACTTATTTATATTATTAATGACAGATGAACATATCAAAGAAGAATTTAAAAAATATTATTACGACGATAAATTTAAAGAATCCATATTAATTACAGAAAAATCTTAAACATGAAATTTAAAAGAATACAGATCATAGCTTTGTTATTTACAGCAACAACTTCCACATTTTTTATATCCTGCGGAGAAGATAAGAAAGATGATGCAGCAGCGGCGGCAGGACAACAAGCCCCTGAGGCTCCACCTTATCCCGTAAAAGTAATAAGCACCCAGACCACCGTTTTGGAAACCGATTATCCTGCCAGCATTAAAGGAGAAGAAGATATTGAAATCAGACCGATGGTAGAGGGCTTTATAAAAACCATCCATGTGGATGAAGGTTCTTCCGTAAGAAAAGGACAGGTTTTGTTTACTCTGGATGCCCCTCAATATGCACAAAACGTATTAAGTGCCGAAGCAGCCATTAGAACAGCCACTGCAGATGTAAACAATGCACAAATGGATGTAACCAAGATCACACCGTTAGTAGAGAAAGGAATTGTCAGTAAATATCAACTGGAAGCAGCCCAATATGCCCTTCAGGCAAAAAAAGCAGTATTGAATCAGGCTCAAACTGCTTTATCCATTGCCAAGACAAACTTATCCTATACCACAATTACCAGTCCCGTAAACGGCATTGTAGGGTCTATTCCCTACCGGATAGGAAGTCTGGTAGGCAGTACCAGTGCTTTGACAACAGTAGCCAACACAACAAATGTATATGTTTATTTTTCATTGAATGAAAAACAACTGCTGGATTTCCTTAAAGATGCTAAGGGAACCTCTCAGGCAGAAAAGATCAAAAGTTCGGAACCCGTTCGCCTGATCTTATCCGATGGAACAGAATACATTGAAAAAGGAAAAATAGAAACCATCAACGGAATTATCAATACCGGAACAGGAGCCGCCAATTTCAGGGCGAGTTTTGCCAATCCGCAAGGTATCCTCAGGAGTGGATCTACCGGTTCTATCCGTGTCAGCACTACCATCAAAAATGCCATAGTAATTCCACAAAAAGCTACTTTTGAATTACAAGGTCAGACTTTTGTATACGTAGTTCAAAAAGACAACAAAGTAAAACAAACAACCATAAAAGTTATCCCAACACCAGACGGACAATCTTTCGTGGTTAACTCCGGGTTAAATGAGAATGATAAAATTGTAA
>JAISSC010000104.1 GCA_031273305.1 Flavobacteriaceae bacterium | reverse complement strand
TGCGCCGGTCTCTTGTAAAGCAAGCTCTACAATTCCCCTCGGCTTGCATGTGTTAGGCCTCCCGCTAGCGTTCATCCTGAGCCAGGATCAAACTCTCCATTGGATTTTTTTTGTTTATTTTTCCAACTTCTTTAGTCCCTCCCCCGACTTCATCTTTTTTATCTCTCGAAATTAACGATACTTTAAGCATTCCAGGTTGCTCTGCTTTTTACTTTTTTTAATGTCAACGAACTTAGTTTTTTTTCTCTCTCAACTCCTAATCCTTGTTGTCCTGTTTCGGAGTTGCGGCTGCAAATATACATACTTTTTTTATCCCCGCAAGTGTTTTTATAGTTTTTTTACTCCCCAATCCTAAATATTGTGTACATCTGCTTATGTACTAATTGTTTATAAAGGGAATGTTTTTTTAAAGTGCAATCTGGAGTCTGTACAAATTGGGACGTATCTACAATCCCTGTTACAGCCCAGCCCGATACAATAGGAGCATCTCTGACAAGGGAACTGCCCTGCGTGAGGGATAGTAGTGGAAAGCCCACAGAGACGCCACATAGGGACGTCCCTACACGGATAGCCCAACCCGTCAGGGGCACGCCAAAAGCCTAGAAAAAACTATATCTCTTGTCTGCGCTCAATTTTTTACTTGTAAAAATCGGGATGTCTTCAATATAAAGTTGTACCTTTGCAAAACTTTTAAGGAGAATTTATATGAAGTATCCTTTATTTTATGCTAAAATTTTACTTTTTGGGGAATACGGAATTATTGAAAATTCCAGAGGGTTAACGTTACCATACAATGCTTATAAAGGAACATTGCAGTTCTCTTCTGTGGCTTGTGGGAGCAATTCTAACTCGAATGATTCTTTACGAAAATATGTAGAATACTTAAAAACGCTGGAACTACCACAAAAGTTTAAGATAAGTATCGCCCGGCTGGAGAAAGATATTCAAAAGGGAATGTACTTTGATTCTAATATACCTCAGGGATATGGGATAGGGAGTTCCGGTGCGCTGGTTGCTGCTGTTTTTGACAAATATTCTATTCATAAGCTGTCTCCTGAAAAGATTTCCAGAGAGGACTTAAAAGACTTAAAGGCTGTTTTCGGAAAAATGGAGTCTTTTTTTCATGGGAAAAGTTCGGGAATTGACCCTTTGATCTGTTATATGAATATTCCGTTACTGATTCAACCCAACTCGGAGGTCGATAAGGTAGGAATTATTGAAAGCACGGAGGGGAAAGGGGCTGTGTTCCTTATTAATTCGGGGATGCCGGGTGAAACAGAGCCGATGGTTCAGATCTTTTTTGAGAAACTGAAAAACGAGGGTTTCAGGAAAACGTTAAAGGAAGAATTTATCCAATATAATAATGATTGTATAGAATCTTTTTTAAAAAAAGATATGAGTTCTTTTTTCCGTAATTTAAAACAGCTTTCACTCTGGGCTTTGCATCATTTTACTCCGATGATTCCGGGAGAATTTCTAAAGATATGGAAGAAGGGTATTGAAACTAATACTTATTATTTAAAACTTTGCGGCTCGGGCGGTGGCGGGTATATTCTGGGATTTACTCAGGATTATGATGTTACGGAAGAAATATTAAAAGACTACGATAAGGAGGTTGTCTATCGGTTTTGAGATTTAATTAAGTCTTTATTCGTACTTTTACTTGATAATTTTATAGTCAGATGTATCCGTCAGGTAAAAATATTTTACTTATTAATTTTTCTCTTCTCGTGAGAGTACGGATTGTTAACGTTATCATGCTCATTCTTGCCATGTATATTTCTGCTATTTACCTTTTTGATGATGAGCAGAATATTCTTGAAAATTTAAAAAATATAAAACTTCACGGGATTGTTTTCTCTTCTGCTTTGAGTGCTATGGCGGGGTATATCATTAATTTCTTCTATGATCAGGAAAAGGATAAGGTATATCGTCCATTAACTACTATGATGCAACGGTTTATTAATCAGGGAACGGCACTGAGGATTTACCTCTTATTTAATGTTATCTCCCTGACTATTGCGGCTGCGTTATCTTATCGAATATTCTTTTTCTTCTTGGTTTATCAATTCCTTATATGGTTTTACAGTCATAAGTTAAGCAGAGTGGTTTTTTTAAATAACCTCACTAATTCCGTTCTGATGATATTTCCTTTTCTGGCGTTGTTCTTGTTTTATGAGAATTTTTCGTCGTTCATTATATGTTTAGCTATTTTCCTGTTTCTTACTATTCTTATCCGGGATATTTGCAAAGACCTGGACTCTTCCCGATATGATGACTTGTTTAATTATAATACGTTACCTAACACTTTGGGAATTATTCCGGCTAAAATAATCTTAGATGTTTTATTATGTCTGTTGACTGTCGTTTCTTTTCATTTAGCTTTTGAGCCGCATCTTTATGAAATCCGGTTATATTATCTTCTTACCGGTTTTCTTAGCCTTTGTGTGTTCATCAGTCTTTGGTTTATGAATCGGTATTTTATACGGATACTTATTTTTATGATCAAATTCTGGATTTTTTTGGGAACTATTTCTCTGTTATTTATTAAAGGGAATCCCTTACCTTTGCATTTTTAGGAAAGGTACTTATCTTTAATATGTTTCCCTGACCGGCAGGGTATAGGTATTTTTTCCTTATATTCACGGTTATACAATATTAAGATTTAAAAAATAATGAGAAATAAATCATCAGACCGCAGAGGTGAGGGAAGGACGGGAAAGTCTTTTAAAAAAGATTCTTCCCGCCCGGATGGTAAAGGGAAATTTAAGCAAAAAAGTGATGGCAAATTCGGGAAGAAAAATGAGGGTTTTGCTAAAAAGAATTTTAAACCGGCTCCTTTCCGGAAGAGAAGTTCTGCTCAACCGGAAGAGAAGGAGGAAAAGGAAGAGATCAGGCTTAATAAGTATATAGCCAATTCCGGAGTTTGCAGTAGGCGAGAGGCAGATATTTTCATACAAAACGGCGTGGTGGAAGTAAATGGTAAAATTATAACGGAGTTCGGCTATCAGGTAAAACCGGGTGATGAGGTGTTTTTCGACGGGAGGTATATTCGTCCTGAAAAGAATGTTTATGTTTTGCTTAATAAACCTAAGGGGTATATATCAACTACAAAAGATGAAAAGGCACGAAAAACGGTAATGGACCTTGTAACGAATGCTTCTCCCTATCGGCTTTATCCTGTGGGAAGACTGGACAGGCAAACTACGGGCGTACTTTTATTGACGAATGACGGCAACTTAACAAAAAAACTTACTCACCCCTCACATGAGGTGAAAAAGATATATCATGTAACTTTAGACAAGAAAGTATCTCAGGATGATTTTAACCGGTTGCTTGAGGGGCTTCGGTTTGAAGAAGGGCTTGCAAAAGTGGATAAAATCTCTTATATTGAGAAAAGCCCTAAGAACGAAGTAGGAGTAGAAATTCATATCGGGTGGAACCGTATTGTACGGAGGATGTTTGAACGGTTGGGATATGAAGTGGAAAAACTGGACAGGGTCATGTTTGCAGGATTAACCAAAAAATCATTGAAACGAGGATATTGGAGGATACTTACAGACCTTGAAGTTAGTACTTTAAAAATGCTGTAAGGTTTCTGACTTTGACTATGCGAGATATATTTTGGTATTGCAAAAATTATAGTATTCTGATTGTCAGTCGATTGTCAGTCTTGCCTTTCAGGCAGCCTCTTGTTTGGGAGGTTGCTCTTTCCGCAGGTCGCTGACCTACGGTTATGAAAATCACGCCTTTCAGGCTTCTGCTTGCGACACCTGAATTGGACAACAAAATAATAACGTGGAGACGCCCAAATTGGGACGTCTCTACCCATGATTGGGATGATTGGGATGTGGAACAATGAATGAATAACTGCCCTGCGTGAGGGATAGTAGTGGAAAGCCCACAAAGACGCCACACAGGGACGTCCCTACACGGATAGCCCGACCCGACAGGGGCACGCCCAAATCCCTTGAAATCAAAGTAGGGAAATCTATTTTATTCCCTGAGAATCCAGCCAGTCCCTATAGGCTTTGGCGTTTTTCATGTGTTCCTCTGCACTGGATGTAAATGCATGTCTTCCTGTGTTTTTGATAGCACACATAAATAAGTAATCCGTGTTTTCAGGGTTTAGCACTGCATCTACTACAAAGTCGTTGGGAATACAAATAGGCAACGGAGGCAATCCTTTATATTTATAGGTATTATAGGGAGAATCAACGGAAACATTTTTTACCCGGTTTACTTTCTTCTTAAATCCGAGTACCTTTCTTTCTGCATAGATAACAGTCGGGTCGGATTGTAATTTCATTCCTTTATGAAGACGGTTAAGATATAAACTTGCAATAACAGGCAACTCATCCTTTTTCATATACTCTCTTTGCACGATGGAAGCCAATGTGTAAACTTCCATGCGGGATAATCCTTGATTCTGCGCTTTTATTGTTCTTTCTTCCGTCCAAAAGTCGTCATATATTTTTTCAAACCGGGAAAATAATTCCTGAGGAGAGGTATTCCAGTTCACATAATAGGTTTCCGGGATAAAGTAAGTTTTTAATTCTTCCACATCTGAAAATCCTCTTTGAGATGCCAGATCGTTGAAATATTTTATAAAGACCAGAGAATCACTCTCAAGTTTTTTCCCTAAACCGGAAGCTAATTCATAAATATCATCGTAATTTTTAACCTGTAAATGTACTTCTTCCTGTATGCCCAGTAATAATCGTCGAATAACTTCTTTGTTGCTTTCGCCTGCCTTTATCTTATATTTCCCCGCCCGTATGTTTTCCGTATATTTTTGAGATTTAGCGGCTTTATCAAAGGATTCTGCATCTTTCAGATAAGGAGCTATCAATGTCTTAACCTGATCATAGGAAGCATTGGTGGGGATATAAATATCTGCATCTTGGTTTACATTGGCGGAATAATTCTTCTCGTAATAAGAAATTCCTATTGACAAACCTCCAAAAGCTAAAAGAAAGATAAACAGAACCGTCAGGAGTGTGTTTTTCATAAATTCCCAATACATTTTAAAACAAAATTAATCTTTTCTAGTATAACCGTGCATATATTTTAAATAATAACTTTATTGTTCATATCTTTGTTTTTATTAATTTTATTTATATAAGGTATGACCTTTGGTTTATTAGGAAGAAATATTTCGTATTCTTTTTCCCGCAACTATTTTACCCAGAAGTTTAAAGCATTGGGACTGACACATTGTTCTTATGAGGTATTTGATATTCCGGATAAAGAAAAGATACCTGAACTTTTTGAAAATCCGGATTTAAAAGGGTTCAATATCACTATTCCTTATAAGCAGGATATTATTGAGTTTTTAGATGAGCTAAGCCCTGAGGCGGCAAAAATAGGGGCGGTTAATACTGTGAAAATTTTCCGAAGGAAAAGGAAAGGTTTTAATACGGATGCTATCGGGTTTAAAGAATCTTTACTTCCTCTGCTGGAGCCTCATCATACTTCTGCTTTGGTTTTGGGAAGCGGAGGAGCTTCTAAAGCGGTTACATATGTGCTGGATCAGTTGAATATCCCTTATGTGGGTATCTCCCGAAGTGGAGAAAGTAATTATGCCTCTTTAACTCCGGAAGTTGTTTCTAGCCACCTTTTGCTAATAA
>JAISSC010000099.1 GCA_031273305.1 Flavobacteriaceae bacterium | reverse complement strand
GAAAGTGTCAAAGTCAGGAATTTAAGATTATTTTTGTCAAAAAAGTAATATGTTTAGCTGTAAATTAGCCAAATTAAGCGTATTAAATTATATTTTTTATCCGTCTTAGGTCAGGTAATCGATTAATTTTTCTAATGCCATTCCACGTGAACCTTTCAATAAAATATTTTTTGTGGATATTTTATGGTCTTTGAGATAATGTTCCATTTCTTTAGTAGAGTGAAATTTCTGAATATTGGAGGCATGGGTTACTGTGGAAAAAAAATTCTCGCCTAACAGGTAAATAGAATCAAAACCCGATATTTCAGCCAGTTCTGCAATTTTTTGATGTTCCTGCGCAGAATCTTTCCCCAACTCGAACATATCTCCGATAATAATAGTCTTACTGCCCTCAAAAGAAGAAAAGTTCTTTAAAGAGGCTTCCATACTGGTAGGGTTTGCATTATAAGTATCCAGTACCAGCACAATTCCGTTTTTCTCCACGATCTGGGAGCGTTGGTTTTGAGGCAGATAATTTTCAATTCCCTGTTTTACCTGCTCCGGAGTTAATCCGTAATATAACCCTAAGGAAGCCGCAGCACAAATATTGGAAAAGTTGTAATTTCCGGTGAGGAGGGAGTTTATTACCATTCCGTTATATTCAATACTTATGCGGTGATCGGGATTTTCAAGTAAGGAAAAATGATAATTCCCGCCTGTGCCGAAAGATATTTTTTTTATGTCGGATGCCAACTCTGTTTGTTTCGGGTCGTCGGTGTTTATTAAAGCAATACGGTTAGATTTCCGAAGGAAATCATATAATTCCGACTTACCTTTTATCACTCCTTCTTCTCCTCCAAAGCCCTCCAGATGAGCCTTCCCGAAATTAGTGATATATCCGATGTCGGGTTGTGAAATTTCGGTCAGCAATTCAATTTCTTTCAGATGATTAGCTCCCATCTCTATAATGGCTATCTCGTGTTCCGGTTTAATGGAAAGAATCGTGAGCGGAACCCCGATATGATTGTTTAAGTTCCCTTGTGTATATAAAACGGTGAACTTTTCTTTTAATACGGAAGCTATTAGTTCCTTAGTGGTAGTTTTTCCGTTGCTTCCGGTTAACCCGATGACAGGAATGGTGAGTTGACTCCTGTGATAACGAGCTAAACTTTGTAATGACAACAATGCGTTTTCAAGATAAAAGATTCTATTTTCCGGGTCGGAAAATTCTTCTTCATCAACTATTGCCGCTGACGCTCCACTTTTAATGGCATCTTTTGCAAAAAGATTTCCGTTAAAATTATCTCCTTTTAAGGCAAAAAATAAGCTCCCGTCAGCAATTTTTCTTGTGTCGGTAGCTACTCCCGTAGATTGGATATATAAATAATAAAGTTCTTGTATAGTCATTATTGATATTATAAACTGGTATAAGAACAAAAGTAAATAATTTATAGGTAAACTTTTTATTTTTCTTAAATAAAAAGTTTTACGTGCAGATTCACCGTGAAATTATTTACCCCTGAAAATAAAAAAGAAACTACCTTTTACGAGATAGTTTCCTTCAAATTCGTTATTTTATTACTGCCTTATTTTAGCCCTAATTTTGCTTTCACATCATTCAGGATATTCGGACCTTCTGCGTATAAAAGTGAAGGCTGGGAAGTATCAAAAATGTATAAATATCCTTTTTCTTTGGCTACGGCGTTTATTGCATCCTGAGCTTTTTTCATGATAGGTTCATACAAATCTCCTTGTTTTTGGTCTAAGGCTTTAGACGCTTCTTCTCTCAATGAGACCAGACTTTGTTGATCTTTCTGAAAATCTTCTTCATATTTTTCGATCTGATCTTTAATTTTATCCAAATCTGCCTGTGATTTTCCCTTCAGATCTTTTTGTATTTTCTCATATTTGGCAGTAAAGGATTCTTCTTGTTTTCTTATTTCTGCTCTCTTCTGATCTGCTAATGTTTTTAATTGATCATCTGCTGAAATTTTTTCCGGCATCAAACTCAATAATTCCATAGAGTTAATGTGAGCTACATTTTGAGCTTTTGCAAACTGAAAAACTCCCACAAGCACTACTAAAAGGAATACTCCTGTAATTTTCTTCATCGTTATTCTAATTTTTTAATATTATTAATTTTTGTTGTTTATTCTTCCAACTCGGTCTTGGTTTCGGTTTCAGTCTCGGTCTCGGCAGTCTTTCTGTTCTTTTTGGGAACATATTTACTTCCATATCCGGACTTAGGTTGTTCACTGGTTGTTTTTGCTTCTTCTTTTTTTATTTTTGCTTCTTTTGTTTCAGGTGTTGTCTTGGATGTTGCGGCTTTTGAATCCGAAACTTTTGCCCTGCTACTTTTGGACTTTGACGCTTCTTTTTCATCTTTTCCTCCCATTCCTAACTGCTTCAACACCGTGTCTGTTATATCATATTTTGAATCTGTAAATATCATAATTAAATCTGAAGATTTATCAAAAATGATATTATACTTGTCTTTTGTCGCTACTGTGTTAATGGCATTCCAAATTTGATCTTGTAATGGTTTTACCAAATTAACCCTTAAACTTATCGATTCTCCGTTAGTCCCGAATTTCTTCTCAATAAAATCATTCAATACCTTCTCTGTGCTGTCTATGACTGCTACTCTGGTTTTTTGCTGATCTTCGGTCAGTAAGATTTTCTCATTTTCAAAAGCTACCCTCAGTTTTTCTAAAGTTGATTGTTGCTTTATTATTTCTTCCTGCCATTTTTTTGCTTCACTATTCAACCTTTGTTCTGACTGCTGATACTGCGGCATTTGCTTTAGGATATATTGTGTATCGACATAAGCTATTTTCTGTGCAAAGCTAAGGCTAAATATCAACAATATTATATAGGTTATTATCTTTTTCATTGCAAATATTAAAACTTTTCTAAAATCATACCAAACTTATGCAAAAGCATAAGATATATAAATCTATCTTAATTACTTTTCCGGTGCGTCCCATTTTTTAGAGCTGCTGACCAAAAATGAAATGGGTTTCCCATCCATTCGGACTGCCTGAATTAATGGTAGGGTCAAATCCTTTGGCAAAATCAAATCCTAACATTCCGAACTGAGGCATAAAGATTCTTACCCCGACTCCTACGGACCTTTTTAATTCAAACGGATTAAATGATTTATTATTGTGCCAGGTGTTTCCTCCTTCTGCAAAAGCCAGTGCATAAATTTTTGTTGCTCCTCCCAAAAGTACGGGATAACGCAATTCCATTATAAACCGTGCATATGAAGTACCTCCTCCTAATGGGGTAATATCTTCTCCCGACACGCCCCCGAATGAGGTAGCGTCCTTGTATCCTCTTAAAGGAATGATCTCTCTTCCGTCAAACCTGTTTCCGTATAATCCTGTTCCTCCCAGATAAAATCTTTCAAACGGCGGAACTCCTACTCTTGAGCTGTAAGTGCTTAAGAATCCGAATTCTCCTCCTGCTTTTAATACGAACTTCCCGGCTAATTCTTTATACCAATAAGCTCGTACTTTAATTTTATAATATTCCAGCCATTTATATTTTTCGCTGTCTGTTTTATTTTCGTAATCCGCATCTTTATTAAAGGCTGAATATGGCGGAGTCAGTTTTAATGATACTTCAAATTCTGAGCCTATCGTCGGAAATATAGGGTCTAAACCTGCCGAATATCTTCCCAGAGTTGCATAAAGGCTAAAGTTGTTACTTTCACCATTGCTCCAGGTTGTATATCCGGTGGAATTATCGTCGGCAATGTTAAACGGATAGTTTCTAAATGAATATAATTGGTAATTAATTCCGTAGGATAGCCTGAAATAATCATCCGGCCAGTTTAGACGGGTGGTCAGCCCTGCCTGTGCTCCGTATATGTTCAATCTGTTTTTTCCTTCTGCATAGTAATCGTTATAGTTCAAAATGGTACTATAAAGGGAAACCGTCATGGAAGTAGGGCGTTTTCCGGTAATCCACGGCTCGGTGAATGAAACGCTGTAATTTTGATAATTGCTTCCTGCCTGTGCGCGCAATGAGATGCTCTGTCCGTCTCCTGTCGGAATGGGCTTCCATGCTTTTTTCTTAAAGAAATCGTTGAATGAAAAGTTTCCGAAGGTCAATCCTAAGGTTCCTATAAAGCGGTTGCCTCCGTATCCTCCCTGTAATTCTATCTGGCTGTTGGTTCCTTTTTCTTCCAGTTTGTAGTCTACGTCTACGGTTCTTGTTTCCATGTTCGGAACAATGTCGGGGCGTAGGGTTTGAGCTTCGAAATATCCCATCTGGGCTAATTCCATCATGGTTCTTTGTATGTCTTCTTTAGAAAATAATTCTCCCGGCAATGTCCTGAGCGATCTTTGTATCACATGGTCATGGGTTTTGTTGTTCCCTGAAAAAGTAACTTTATCCCAATAGGCTTGTTCTCCTTCTCTTACTTTTATCTCAATATCTATGGTATCGTTCCTCACCGATTTTTCTATGGGGACTATGTTAGCAAAAACGTATCCGTTATTATAATACAGAGTTGCTATATCATCATTTTTGTCCGAACCGGATATTTTTTTGTTAATTCCTACGGCATCATAAGGTTCTCCTTTTTTATATCCGATAACTTTAGATAAAACTTCACTTGAATAGGCAGAATTTCCTGAAAAGGTAATATCACCCAGATAATATCTTTTTCCTTCGGATACTTCAAGCCGTATGTCAAAATTCTTCTCGTTCCTTCTTATTACCGTGTCGGAAATTACTTTTGCATCTCTAAACCCGTAAGATTGGAAAGTTTCCACCACTTTGTTTAGGTCTTCTTCATACTTATCTGCAACAAATTTAGATTTTTTCCAAAACCGATAAAATCTTTTTTGCTTGGTGTTCTTAAAGGAACGTGCCCTTACCTTTGACGGTTTTAATACTTTGGTTCCTACGATCTTTATGGTTCTTACTTTTACTCTCGGGCCTTTGTCTATGGAGATATTCCAGTTGATTAAAGATGAATCTGAAGGATTCTTCTCCTCCTTTATTATTGCTCCGGCATCCGGAAACCCTTTTTCCGTATATTGATTCCTTATGGTGTTTTGCAACTTGGTGCGTAGGTCATCGGTTATTTTTGTTTTGGTCTTTAATCCGTTCTCTTTGATTAATTTTTCTCCCTTAGATTTACTTATTCCCTCAAATTTTACTGTACCCAAGTCGGGGAGAGCTTTTAAATTTATCCTGATATAGGCATCTCGGTCTATTATTTGGGTAAGAAAAATTTCCACGTCTGAAAATAATTTTGAGTCCCAAAGTTTTTTTACTGCGGTATTTA
>JAISSC010000088.1 GCA_031273305.1 Flavobacteriaceae bacterium | reverse complement strand
TCATAAAAATTATAAAATATTGACTATTATATAGTTACAAAACAAGGCTCTTGAAAGTGTCAAAGTCAGGTGAAAAACAGGTAATGAATATTATTTCTTAACCCAATATTGAACGCTTTTTTATTAATTGCGATAATTATCCATTAATAATACGCCTACTTTTTTTATTTGATATGAACAAATAATTAATTAATGATCAATGAGTTAGCGAATAATTTTTAAAAATAACCTACTTTATTTCTACTATATGCCTCAAGTACTGTTTCGTCTGCTGTATCTTTGTACATATAAAAAAAGTAATTTAACTAAAACCTTAATTATATGATTTTATTAGCTGATTCCGGAGCCACTAAAGCAGACTGGATTGCCATTGATGAAAATGGAAAGCGTTTATTCTCTTCTCAAACCAAAGGATTAAGTCCTGAAGCCATCGGTAAAGAAGAGATGATAAAAAGACTGGGCGAGCGTTTTGACATTGTCCAAAATAGAGATAAAGTAACCAAAGTATTTTTTTATGGTGCAGGATGCGGAACTGATGCAATGAAAGCCATTGCCCATTCTGCCTTAAAAGAATTTTTTTTAAATGCCGTAGAGATAATTGCCGAAGAAGACACTTACGGAGCGGTATATGCCACAACTCCTCCCGGAACGCAGGCTATTGTCTGTATTTTGGGAACAGGCTCAAATTGTAGTTATTACGATGGTGAAACCTTGCACCAAAAGGTATTGTCTTTAGGATACTTATTGATGGATGACTGTAGCGGAAACAAATTAGGCGCAGACCTGATTCGGGCTTATTATTTCAGAAGTCTCCCTAAGGAACTGTCTGAAAAATTAGAAACGGAGTATAATTTAGAGGCTGATGAGATAAAAATGAACTTATATAAAAAGCCTAATCCTAATGCCTACCTTGCGACTTTTGCCAAATTCATCATCCAGAATAAGGATCATGAGTTTATCCAAAAAATAATTCAGAAGCAAATGCAGGCTTTTATTGATTATTATATTAAGCAGTATGAAAATTGCAGGGAAGTTCCTATCAACTTTAACGGTTCCATCGGCTTTTATTTAAAAGATGAACTGGAGAAAAAACTATCAGAGAACGGCTTAAAACTGGGAATCGCCCTGCGACGCCCTATCGACGGTCTGATTGATTATGTCTATAAATATAAACTTTAGAGGCTGTAAAGATTTATTGTTGAACAAAATTCTCACTATATTTGTACGGATATTTCAATAAAAATTCGGTTATGTAATTGAATAGAATAAAGAAAGTGCTTGATTAAAAGGGAATTAAACAGACTTGGTTAGATAAAAAATCAGGTAAAAGTTTCAGTATAATCAATGTACACGCTTGTAACCGGAATCCGCCGAGTGTGAAAGATGATTTATTGACGGGTAGGAAGAAAATATAAATTTGATCAGGTGAAGTACAAAAACGTCCGTGAGGAAGAAATAAAAAACAGTGTAGCAACTGATTTTTTTGACAGATTCGACTGCGATAAGATTATCGGTTTCATTGATTTTGCGGTAAAACTCAAACGTTCTGCGGGCAGTATTGATTTCGGCGATGAATACCTGCTTTGGGCAGAGGCAAAAACAGGCAACCACGATGTTTATGCCATGTTTACGCAGCTTGTTTTGACCATCGGCAAAGCGCGTACATTCGACAAAGTCATGCCTCCGCCGTTTCTGGGCTGTTTCGATGGAGAAAAGATTGCATTTGTGCCTTATTCCGAAATTCAAAATATCTTTTATCAAAATGATTTCAACTGGAAAGTTACGCCATCCAATACCGAAACAAAAGAATTTCAGCAGGTATACAATCAGCTCAAGAAAGTCATTGACAAGGACACGATGATTTTTGACTTTGAACGTGATGAAAAGGATTTACAGCAGTTTATCAAACAAAATTTCATTGTTGGCAAAATCGAAACCACAAAAATCAAAATCGACAAAAACAATTTTATTATTATTTATAACAAATGGTTGCAAACAGTTAAGCCTTCTATCGATGTCAATTGGGATTTAGCCAAAAAGAACGGCATTATAGACGGCGATTTTTATCTTGCTGACCTGCTTTCGCTTGAAAATAAAACAATAAAAGACAAATTATCTGTAATCTTAGGACAAAACCAATACGAACTAGATAAACATAAAAACAAGGCAGGGCTTTTTACAAGTTCACATGTTGAATTTAACGATAATCAAAAGGCTCATAATAGTTTTTGGAACAGATACGAGCGTCCGCCGCGCGAAGAATACTGGGACTATATCGTGGAACGTCGTGACCTGCTTGTGCCACAAGATGTGCGCGAACGCAAGGGCAGTTTCTTTACACCGCAGATTTGGGTCGAATTGTCGCAAAAATACATTGCCGATGTTTTCGGTGAAGACTGGCAAGACGAATATTATGTGTGGGATTGTGCTGCCGGAACGGGAAACCTGCTTGTTGGTCTGATCAATAAAGACAATATTTGGGCTTCCACACTTGACAAACAGGATGTAAATGTAATGCACGATCGCATTGACAATGGCGCAATTCTCTGGAAAGAACAAGCCTTTCAATTCGATTTTCTGAATGACGATTTTACCCCTGTTTCTAAAGGTGGAAAACTGCCAGACGAACTCTATAATATTATTTCCAACGAAGAAAGACGAAAGAAGCTCATTATTTATATCAATCCGCCGTATGCGGAACATGGTGACATTAAACAAAAAACAAAAACAGGCAGAAATAAAGAAGGCGTGGCTACGATAACGAATACACACAAATATTTTAGTAGCATAGCAGGTACAGCAACCCGTGAACTTTTTGCTCAATTTTTTTTAAGAATTTTCAAAGAAATTCCTGATGTAAAATTAGCTTCTTTCAGTAAGCTGAAATTTATAAATTCTCAAAATTTTTTAAAATTTCGCCAGTATTTTAAAGCTGAATACAAAAAGGGATTTATTTGTAAAGCAAATACTTTTGATAATGTAAAGGGAAATTTTCCAATTGGATTTTTGATTTGGGACATGTCAAATAAACAAGATATTACAAAAGTAGAAATGGATGTAATTCTAGAAAGGGACAATAAAACAATTTATTGGAAAGAAAGTACAAAATCTTTTTATTCGTTTGCAACAAATGATTTTATAAGTGGTTGGTTGCGGGAGTTTTACGATAAAAGAAATGATGCAATTGGACATCTGATATTGCCAGGCGTTGATTTTCAAGCCCAAAATGGGGTTTACATAACTTCTAGACCGACCGAAAGTGATGTAAAACAACATAAAACAGCAACAATTACAAAAAATAATTTGCTAGAAATGTCAATTTATCTTGCCGTCCGTAAAGTAATTCCCGCCACATGGCTCAACGACCGTGACCAGTTTCTTTATCCCAACGACAGATGGAAAACCGACACGGAATTTCAGAATGATTGCCTTGCCTATACGCTGTTCAACAATAATATTCAATCGCAATATGGCGTAAATCAGTGGATACCTTTCACCGAAGCTGAAGTAAGCTCGCAACGTAAATTTGAGAGTCGGTTTATGACTGATTTTATCAACGGAAAGTTAAAACAATCGGTTGAAAATACATTGTTTCCGGAAGTAAAAGAAAGCAAGAAATTGGAATTTTCCGCCGAAGCGCAAGCCGTTTTCTCAGCAGGCAAAGAGTTATGGAAATATTATCACGCACAACCCAATTGCAATGTAAATGCTTCGCTGTATGACATACGCGAACATTTTCAGGGGCGCAACGACAAAGGCAAAATGAACGCCAGAAGCGATGATGAGCGATACACGGAACTGATTGCGGATTTACGCGATAGAATCAAGGTTCTGGCAAAAAAGATTGAGCCGAAAGTGTATGAATATGGTTTTTTGAAGTAAAGAATAAATTTTTGAGTTTTTTATGGGTTCAGAGTACACTATATACAATGCTTCTGCCGGAGCAGGAAAGACCTACACACTGGTTAAGAACTTTCTTTCCCTTTTGTTGGGGAATGAAAATCCCGAATCCATTAGTTCCATTCTGGCTGTAACGTTTACCAATAAAGCAGCCAACGAGATGAAAACGCGCATACTCTCATGGCTTAAAGATTTTTCTGACCCCGAAAGTTATATGTCGAATCCCGTTTTACTGCAAATTGCACAAGAGATAAAAACGGATAGTAAAACAGTAAGTCGGCGTGCACGTCAGGCTTTGTCTTATATATTGCATCATTATTCCTTAGTAAGTGTCAGTACCATAGATAAATTCAACCTCCGGTTGATGAAATCCTTTACCAAAGAATTAGGATTATCTTATGCCTTTGCCATCGAACTGGATGCCTCCGACTATTTAAAACAATCCATCAATGAGCTTGTTAACGAATTAGGAACCGAGAATCCTTTCGCAGAGGTGATTCTGAATTATATATTTTGGAAGTTTGAAAACGAGTCTTCCACAGATATTCGGAATGAATTGCTTATCTCTTCCCAAAATTTTTTGAAGGAAATGCATCTGGAAAAAATAACATCCATTACGAAAAAGGACTTCAAAGATTTCAAAAAACTGAACCGGATCATCATAAAACGCATGAAAGCCAATAGTGAAGTAGCACAGGAGGCGGCAAAAGGAGCCATTTCCCTGATAGAGAAAAACGGATTGGAGGTTTCTGACTTTTTTCAGGGAGTAAGGGGATTAGGAGGCGTGTTTTACAAAATTATAGATAAAGAGCAAATAGATTCAAATTATAAAGGAGTTACATTTACATCTTCCTATTATCGGGATTTTTGTGAAAAAGAAAAATATGCAAAAGCCAATTCCCCCAAAGAAGAAGATATTCGTTTCATTGCTCCGCAACTGATACAGGCGTTTTATAGGATAAAACAGGCAATTAACCAGATAAAAATCGACGATTCCGTATTTAAAAATCTTATAACCATTGAGTTGCAATCGGAAATTGCACGTTTTTTAGATGGTAAAAAATCAGAGCACGATGTTGTTTTTCTTTCCGATGTAAACCCGATCATCAGCAATCACCTCAAAGAAGAACCCGTAGCTTTTATCTATGAGAAATTGGGAGGAAAGTATAATCATTATTTTATTGATGAATTTCAGGATACCTCCCAGTTACAATGGAATAATTTTTTGCCCTTGCTGGAAAATGCAAAAGTATCCGATGGGGCATCCATTACCTTAGTAGGAGACCCGAAGCAGGCTATTTATCGGTTCCGTTCCGGAAAACCTGAAATTTTAATTGATTTGATCTCCTCCGCAAAAGCCAAAAATATAGAAGTAGTAACCCTTCAGGATAATTACAGGAGCTTACCCAATATCGTAGATTTCAATAATAAATTATATCAGTTTCTGGCTGATACGGAATTGGAGAATCCCGAATATCACGAACTGTTTGGGGTAAAATCCCGACAGTTTTCCCGACTTAAGGAAGGAGGAAGGGTGCAGGTTTCTTTTGTTCCTCCACCGGATGAACAGGAGAATTATTTAGCACAAAAGGCTTTGGATATTATAGAAGAAGCCCTGAGTAACGGATTTTCTTTCAAGGATATAGCAATTCTGGTCAGGAATAAAAAACATAGTTTTCCTATTGTAGATAAGGTAGTGGAAAGAGGCTTTCCTATCCTGACGGAAGAAGCCCTGTTGATTTCTTCCTCTCCTGCAGTTCAAACTATTATCTCCGCCTTACGCTGGATTGCAAATCCTCAGGATAAAGAGCAGTTAGTCCGCATGTTGTATCAGCTTTGGAGCTTAGGTAAGATACAATTAGAAGATTTCACAGCCGAGATGTTTAAGATAAAAGATTTAACCTTTACCGAAGTTCTTACATACCTCAAAAAGGAGCTAAATTTAGAACTCCGACATCAGCAGGCTAAAAACTTGAGCTTTTTTGATTTTGCAGAAGAATTTATCAGTTCTCTAAAATTCGGAAAAGAAGAAGACCTGTATATCTCTGCATTACTGGATATGATCCTGCAATTGGAAAGAGGCGGAACGCTTAATCTAAATGAATTTTTAGAGAACTGGGAATTGAAAAGCCCTAAATTATCCATAAAATTCCCGGATAACATGAATGCTATCCGGATAATGACAATTCACAAATCTAAAGGCTTGGAATTTCCTGTGGTAATTTATCCGATTATTGCAGCGAGTTCCCATAAAGGCGAAGAATATTGGTTTCCTTTAGAAAAAGAGTTGTATAACGGCTTTGAACAATATTATACTTCTTCAAAAGCAGGATTGGCAGAGGTCGATGAAAGTATTAAAGAAGTAGTTGATATTCGGGAGTTTGAAATTAAGATAGATAACCTTTGTGTACAATATGTAGCAACGACAAGAGCTTCCCAGCAATTGTTTTTGATAGAAGAACGGAAGGAGAAAGCAGATTCGGGACATTTGGAAAAATTTCTCCAAAGCGAGTCGTATTCTACGGAAGGAACCATAGAGCTGTATCCGGAAGCCGACCGTAGAAAAGTACAGGGGAAGAAGCAGGAAGAATCAGTGCAGGAAGATGAGATACAATGGAGTTCCGAAAGGTGGAATCAAAAAATACGGGTAAGTACGGAGATTCATAAATTTTATTCAGAAGAAAATAAGGAAATTCAACATGGAAATATCGTTCATGCAGTTTTAGCGGAAATTACCACAGGAGAAGAATTACCTTTAATTATAAAGAGATTTATCTTATCCGGATTAATAGACACAGGACAGGAAGAAGAAATCCGAAAGTTAGTTCAGGCTATTTTGGTTCATCCCCGATTAAAAAACTATTTTTCAAAAGAAGCAAAAGTATACACAGAACAGGAAATCCTTTTTGAGGGTCGGTTCTATCGCCCCGATAGGCTCGTGGAAACGGAAAATATGTTTACCATTATTGATTTTAAAACAGGTAAAAACATCCCAAGTCATAAAAAACAGGTAGAAGAATATGCGCAAGTATTGCAATCTTTAGGGAAAAAGATAAAAGAGAAATTAGTGATTTATATGTTACAAGATAAAATAGAAATTCTGGAGATTTAATCCCGCCAAAGATGAAATTCCAATTTAATTTTACTGCATTTTTAGTGTTTAACCTGAGTTCGGTAGTAGAGACGCCCAACTTAGACGTCTTTATCAGGTATAAAATGCGGCATCTTTGCTAATGGAACGCAGTGAAGTATGCCGTCCTTACCAGTATTTTCTTATA
>JAISSC010000051.1 GCA_031273305.1 Flavobacteriaceae bacterium | reverse complement strand
TTGATAAAACTTTTATCACAGTAAAAGCATTTTTTTTATTCATAACCTTTGAGTATAATCAAAGCTAACAATAATAAGGGATTCAGGAATTTTCAGCCTAAAAAATGTCCATTAAGCCTTATTTTTATTGATCCGTTTCAACAACTTACCTGTCATATCGTTTACTGAAACCGAAATGGGGGAACTATTTTCCAAAGAAATATCGAAAGTCACGTTACCATAAGATGGGTTAGGATATATTTTAAAAGAACCTATAGAAGAGTCGTATTTTACCTCTTTTGCTCCGGCTGTTTCCCCATTGAGAAGAAATTCTTCCATGATATGGGTTAGATAAGTATTGTCGATTTGACCAATTCCGGAAATCTTTCCTGCAAATTCTCCATTTGCATTATCTTCAGCACCGACAAAAACATCCATTGGGGTATGATTACCGGGAGTACCTCCGGCAACGTCACCATTACCATTGGTAAGTGGATTAGAAGCATAGGCAACCACAATTCTTCTGCCATTTATATCAACGGACGGCCATAATTCTTCAGTTCTACCTTGAAATACGTAAGTTGTATAGTTTGGATACCATCCGTTTGGACTGTTTGTAGCAAAATCTACATCACCACGTTGAACATTTGTCGGATTGGCAACTGTTGTAGCAGTAGCACTTCCTCCGGAAGAAGCATCAATACCGTTTTGTCTGGGACCTAAGGCATAAGTACGCACATAAGTACCATTAGCTTGAGCATCATTGGAATCATGTAATCCTACAATAGCTGTTCCTCCACATTCGTGATCTGAACTGGAGAAAATTAGAGTTTTAGTATTAGTTTCATTCAGTAATTTACGAGCTTGTGCAATAGAATAATCAAAAGCAAGTACCTCTTTAATTAAGTAATCCGAGCCAAAAACATTAGAATGACGCGGAGTGCTTGGTGTAACTCCGTAGACAGCTTCACCGCCCCCAACATATGAAGGTTGGTCTGAATCTACGGTATAGATATTTCCTCCATTACTACTGGAGATTACTGTAATTCCTCCACTATTAGCATGTTCCAAATGGTCAATTCTACCCCCCTTCTACCATCAAGAAGAAACCTTTGCTTCCTCCTTTAGCCTTTAAAATCTTTATCGCCATTTCGGTCATTTCAGGCAAAGAAGGCTCCCAAGTAGCATCCATTTGTCTGTCCTGTTCATAATTGTTATGTGAGGCATTAAATAAACCAATTAATTTAGCATTGTTTTCAGGAGTAAATTGAGTAATATCTAAATTTAGCAGAGCATCACGGCTGTTCACATGAACGTACCCTCTTTGTTTAGCTATCTCAATAAGGTTTACGTTATCCGAACGTTTTCCTTTAATGGTTACAGGATTACTATTACTTATAATATTACTCCCATTGGCATCAACAACGTTATCAACATAGTCGTTTGGGAGAAAGTGACGAGCACCGCCACCTAATAATACATCTATTTCTACTCCTACTTTAGGTGTAGGAAGCACCCAGTCTCTATCCGGGCTATATGGAGCTATGGTTGAACTTCCGTTGTTAAATATCTCCTCATATTGAGCTTCAGTAGAAGATATATATTGTGCCGCAATATAATCTTCCAAATCTCTGAACCAAATATGAGAACCAAAAGTAGCCGGAGTAGCATGTGTAATTCGAGTTGTAGTTACAAGTCCGACAGCAAATCCTTCTTTTTTTGCTTTTTCCAGAATAGTTTCTATAGATATTCCGTTATCGACATCAAAAGAAATAGATTCATTGTCCAGTTTTCCGGCTTCACCGGCAGAATAAGCTGATGCCCCAGGTCCTGAGTCTGTGATCCAAGAGTTTAAACTATGTGTTGTTAAAGAACCCTGATACTTAAGTTTGTCTAATGCCAGAATATGATACCCGGCATCATTAGTAAATCTTTTCCCGTCAGTACCTTGTCCTAAAGACATACGTGCAGCTACCTTAGCAGAAGTACCAAAACCATCGCCAATAAACATAATCATTTGCTTTGGGAGAGATGTTTGGGACGTCATTAAGGTTAGCCCAAACAATGTTGTAATGGATAAAAAAAAATTTTTCATATAGATATTTTATGTGCAGCAAATTTGCGCCTTCAATATTAACATATAATTAAAAAACGGTTAATAATGTATTAAGTTAAGTTAAGAAATTGTTGCTAAGTCTTTATATTATGGTTAAATCAACTTTAGTATAGTAATAGTATCAGTTTTTAGTCTTTTTTTTGCAAAAAAATTAAATGATGAAAATATCGAAAAACTTAATATGGGTGGTGTTGCTAATATTTTTTACATCATACGACTGTGAAGCACAAGAATTAAATTCGAATATTCTATTTAGCAAAGAAAAGAAATATGTTGTGCAGGGAAACACTTTATCCGAATTTGATAAGAAGGGAAAATTTAATACACTACTTGAATTTAAAGATAATGTTTTTAAGGTAATTATCAATCAAAATGAATTGTGGATGGCAACAGATAAAGGAATACAAATTTACGATTTGAATAATCTTAAATATGTACGAACAGAATTTTTGAATGATAAGATTGCAGATCTTACCGTTGACATAGAAGGAAAAATTTGGGTTGCTACTTTCTTTAAAGGGGTTTATAGACAAACAGACGATCACGGATTTGAGAAAAAGTTAAATGTAACTACCAATTACTGCATTACATCCACTTCAAACGGCAACGTATATATTGGAACAAATCTGGGGATGTATGAATTTTCTATAAAAACTTCTAACATTATCCGATATGCAGAAGAAGCACACAGCGGGCACGGGCTGCCGGATAACATCGTGGAGGCTTTATATGCTGATGAATATTCCAATATTTGGGTAATAATGCCGGATAATATCGCCTTTAAAAAAAGTGATAATTATTTAGGAGAAATTCCCACATTCTCTTATGTAGGCAATAAAGAGAATAAAATTTACAAAATTTTAGGAATACAAAAACAATCTTATTTATTCATCACCCAACAAGGAATCTTACTGTTACCCTCAAGCTCACTTAAAGAACATAGTCATAATGACGAAATTTTTAGTGGACACGATACCAATGCTTTTAAGCTCTCTAACAAATTTCTGAACGCACCGGAGAATTTATCTCAGGAAACGGTGTTATATGCTGAAAAAAATGGCAAATACTTGTATTTTTATACATTAAACGGGGTATGGAGAATAACGGAAAAACAATTAATTAATAAATTGGATAAAAAAGCATAACCGTAATTTACTTTTTTCATTTTCAAATGTAAGATTTCCTTTCAAGCTGATAACGAGTATAAAATTCAGGCTAAATTTATTGGCATTGTGAAGATTTGAGTATTAAGTATGTGCATATAAAAATAATTTAAATACTAACCTAAGGCATCTTTAAGTTGTTGTAATGCTTTTTCCAGTATGGAACGAGGGCATCCAACGTTCATTCTCATAAATCCGGTTCCTTCTTTTCCAAACATGGCTCCGTCATTAAGAGCCAGGCGAGCCTTATTGACAAATAAAGAATTTAATTCCTTTTGAGGGAGGTTCAGCTCCCGACAATCCAGCCACAGCAAAAATGAAGCCTCCGGAATGATCGCCCTTATCTGCGGGATATTTTCCTTTAAAAATGTGTCTACAAACAGGAGATTTCCCCACAGATATTCTTTTAGCTCTTCCAACCAGTCTCCCCCCTTTTCATAAGCCTCCTGCAAGGCTAAGTAAGCAAACAGGGTTCCGCCATCCAAATCGTTAATTTTTAGGTAGTTGTAAAACTCGTCCCGAAGTTTTTTATTTTTTACAATGGAATAAGAAGAAACAATCCCGGCGATATTAAACGACTTAGAAGGAGCATTAAATGTTATGCTGTTTTGAGCCGCTTTTTCCGAAACAGAGGCAAAAGGAATATGTTTATGACCGTTTAAAGCCAGGTCTGAATGAATTTCATCCGAGATAACCAATACCTTCTTTTCATAGCAAATTTCTGCCAGACGAGCCAGCTCCTCCCTGTTCCATACTCTTCCTCCCGGATTATGAGGATTGGAAAGTATCAATATTTTGCAGTCTCCTTTATCTGTCACCTTTTCCAACCCCTCAAAATCCATAGTATACCGATTTCCGTCAAAAAGTAACGGATTGGTAACTACTTCTCTTTTATGTGATTGGGCAACAATTCGGAAAGGATGATACACCGGAGGCTGTATGATGACCTTGTCGCCTTCTTTTGAAAAGGTATGTACTGCAAAAGCAATTCCTCTTACAATTCCGGGTATAAAACTAAGCTCTTCCTTACTTACGTCCCATTGATGATATTGCTTTTGCCAATTAATAATAGAATTGTAATATCTGTCGGAAGCAAAGGTATATCCATAAATTCCGTATTGAGACCTTTCCACTAAAGCCCTGATCACTGCGGGAGGAGAAAGGAAATCCATATCGGCAACCCAAAGGGGAATCAAATCACTTCTTCCATATAGTTTTTCCAGAGCTGCATATTTAAATGAATCTGTATTTCTTCTTTCAACTATCTGATCAAAATTATATTTGCCCATTTTTAAAAAATTTACATACAAAATTATAAGTTTCTTCCATATATAAATTAAAGATGATGTAAATTTTACTCTTATATTTGTGTAAATTTTAAAATAATGAAGTTTAAATACCTTATTCTATTGGTTTTATTGTTGACAGTCGGGGTGTTATTTTTTACTAATCCGGATGAGACGGCACATAAGGCTTTTATAAAGGATAGGTTTATTGCCTTAGCAGACCAAAAAATAGACGAAGAACTTGAAAAAATAAATGACCCTAACCTGAAAATCTGGGGAAATCTGGGTAAAAACTTCCTACCTGCATTAGAGGATAAATTTGTTGATGAATTGGTAGACACGCGCGTAAGACGGAAAAATTATTACTTGTTTTCCACTACTCAGGTGTTATATAACGAATCGTGGATTCCTGTGGGAATAGGAGTTTACAATAAGATTTATTTATTTCCTAAAGTAGAAGAAAGACTTCAAGAATTTAATGTTAAAGAGGAGGTTTTTAAGTTGTTGAAATGAGTTTTAGCTTGAAACACTTCCTTATTCCACTATACCCCCCTGACTTTGACACTTTCAAGAGCCTTGTTGTGTAACTATATGATGGTCAGTATTTTATAATTTTTACTACACCAAAATGGGTGTCGCAGGCAAAAGCCTGAAAGGCTTGATTTTCATAACCGCAGGTCGGCGACCTGCGGGCAACGACAGCCAATGACACCGCCTGAAAGGCGGGACTAGTCTTGCCTTTCAGGCAAAGAGTGGGGTGGGTACTCTCCGCAGGTCGCCGACCTGCGGTTATGAAGATTCCGCCCTCCGGGCTTTCAAAA
>JAISSC010000003.1 GCA_031273305.1 Flavobacteriaceae bacterium | reverse complement strand
GCTCGGCTGTCTGTTGGAGTTGTTCGTTTGATGCTTTCCACATACCTTTTCGTGCGGTTTCCATCATAACTGCGGTTATTTCCTGTAAGGCTTCCGGATTTTCTCTTTTGAAAAATTCTTTGGTTCCCAAATTCATATTGTCTTTTACATAAACATCATAAATCTGGTTCCAGACTTCATTATCGATCACATCCGGTTTCATCACATTCCATCCGTAGGTATTGGTAACCACTTCCGATATTTGTGAAGCACTCGAAGAGCCTCCTTTCATCACTTCTTTTATATAAGCAGGGTTAAAAATTGTAGTGCGGGACTCTACACCGATAGCCTCTTTTAATTCCTGTATTTTGAAATTATTATGATTCCTGTAATCGGCAAAATAAGCATCCGGGTCTTTTCCGGTTACATTTCTTACAGCAAGATTCATACCTCCCATAAACTCATATACGTGATCCAGACTTAAGGCTCCCCAAGTGTTACTTTGTCTTGGTTGAACTACTACATCCGTATTGCGAAGAGCCGCTCTCAATAAACCCGAATGAAATTCTCCCCAGTTCTTATCGCTTCCATATATCGCCCCCATATTGTTAATATAGGTATCTGCTATCTCTTTTTCTTTTTCCCATTTGTCTCCGCTGGTAACCATTTCCTGTATTCCCGTACCATACATCCCGTTGATACCGCCAAATATGCGCTGTGTGGACATTTGACGTGCTTCCTGAGGGGAAACGCCCTGTTCTACCAATATTTTTTCCGTTTCCAATGTACCTTTGGCTGCATAATTCTCAAATTTAGCATCTTTAGCCGCTGCTGCCATCTCTACTGCTCTTGAGATAAGGGCTAAACGAGAGGCTGCCAAATCCCTAAATTGTCCCGAAGTTTGGACTACCACATCAATGCGTGGACGCCCTAAGGTCTCCGAAGGTATCAATTGTAAATCCGAAACTCTTCCGAAGCCGTCCCTTACAGGTTCAACGCCCAACATATAAAGAACCTGCGCAATGGTCGTTCCCTCGCTTTCTATAAATTCACTGCTCCAGAAAGTGTAACTAACTTTTTGAGGATATTTACCATGTTGCTTAAAATATTGGGATATAGTCGCATTTGCCAAATCCTTACCTTTATCCCAAGCTACTTCAGATGGTGTAGCCTCTGCATTGATTGCATATAAATTTCTTCCGGTCGGCACGGCATTAGGGTTAGCAACGGCATCTCCTCCTGAAGAAGGAGCTATATATCCTCCGGAAAGTGCATTAAGCAATGATTTCAATTCCAGTTCCGGACTATTTTGTAATCCGTCTTTATATGCCCTGATGTTGTTTATTGTTCTCTCAATATCTGCAATTGCACGGGCTTTTGCTTTTTGTTCTTTAGTATATTGTGGTTTTGCCGATGCCATACCGGAACCTTGCGAACTACCACTCGAAGAATTTCCGTGAGGACTTTTAGCATCGGTTCCATGTGGGCTACTACTTGAAGAACTTCCATGTGGACTTTTAGCATCGGTTCCATGCGGACTGCTACTTGCAGAACTTCCATGTGGACTTTTAGCGTTGGTTCCATGTGGGCTACTACTTGCAGAACTTCCATGTGGACTTTTGGCATCGGTTCCGTGCGGGCTACTACCTGAAGAGCTTCCATGTGGGTTTTTAGCGTTGGTTCCGTGCGGGCTGCCACTTGCAGAACTTCCGTGTGGATTTGCTCCTTCTTTTGAATGTGAAACATTCGCCATTGTTTTTTTATCCGAATTTGCAGAAGCATGTCCGCCTGCAGGTTTTGTTGCAGTATTATTCGAACTGCCTGAAGTGCGCATTCTTCTCGGAGGGGTTAAAATCTCTTTAGCTTCCTCCAATTCCTTTTCAGTTATTCCCGCAATATTGCAAATTACGGCATTGTTGACTGCTTTTCCTCCTAAAACCTGATTTACTAATGTTTTTGCCGGACTTAAATATTGCCGTGTGAAGAAAACCTTGTTTTTAAGCTGTTTTTCCGTGACCTTCCCTCTCTGTTTATCCAGAGCAGCTATACTGTAAGCGATAGGGTCTGCACTCATTGCCAATACTGATGAATGAACTTTATCCGGAGCATAGGGTATTCCTGTGGTATATAAATGACCGCTCATTTTTTCATTGGCAATTTCTTCTGCAAAGTTTTCCAGCCTCTCTATCTCATCCATAGTATAAGGCTTTGTTAGGATACTATCCAGTCGTAAGTCCCTGTGAAGTCCCATTTTAACGGCAATTTTCTTTACATCCAGCGAAGCCTGAGACTGTTTTTGCTCGGAAATTTTATAATAGTATTGTATCTTATCCTGCAATTCTTTAAACTGTGAACGGGTATCACTTTCCATGAATGCGGGGGTAAGATATGAAACAACCGTTGCATAGGAACGTCTTTTTGCCATCATGCTTTCTCCTATGTTCCCGATAGTATAGTAATAGAAATGAGGAATTGTGCCTACTAACCTGTCAGGCCAGTCATCACTGCTTAAGGCTACCTGTTTTTGCGGGGTAAATTCTAAACTTCCGTGAGTTCCGAAATGAATCAGGGCATCCGGTTTAAATGCATTCTGAACCCACAGATAGGAACCGATATAAGTATGAGGTGGAGCACTTTTAGCTCCGTGAATAATGGCAAATGAATCTCCTCCCAATCCCGCCATAGGCTGTGGAAGTAAAACTACATTTCCAAATTGTATTCTGGAAACTGCTAAATAGGATTTACCGTTTTTATCCAAACTCATGTAGGCTCCGGGAGCAGGTCCGTAAGTTTGTACTACGTCCTGATATTTTTCTTCGGAGATTGATTTTTTTATCCATGATTCATATTCCGACTTTTCAACCAATTCCGGATTCCCGTTTAGTAAAAATTCGTCAAAAGCTCCTTCTGCGTAGGTACTCATCACCGAGCCTTGTGTCATTAAAATATTCTCAAAATCTTTTTCGGAAACAGGCAGATTATCTACCTTATATCCTTCTTGTTTTAACCTTTTTAATAAATTATAGAGAGAAGCAGGAGTTTCTAATCCCTGAGCTGTAAGAGTTTCTTTGCCGGGACCTTTAAAATAATAGATCGCCAGTTTTTTATCTTCATTCTTTTTATGTTTCAGGGCAATAAAATTATGCACAATTTGAGTGAAACTTTTGAGCCTGTCGGGTATGGTTTTAAAAACATAGAGATTATTTTTATCTAATTCCTGAACATTTAACACATAAGGATAGATTCCTCCGTCTATTTCGGGCATTACTATACTTTGAGATAAAAATCCGCCCATCATTCCCATCGGGTCTTTCATCCATTCTTCTTTTGTCTGGAGAACGGTCAGAGGGATAAAAATAGGGATATTCCTTTCCTTAAGCCAATCTACGGCAATATCTGCCTGTCCCATCGCCAATCTGCCATGAGCAAAATGAATGACTGCATCGGGTTGTATTTCCTGCAGGAATTTCATTCTCCCCATTGTTGAAGAAACCGGATATACATTTAGCCCTTTGTTCTGTAACGCTATAATTAAACTGTCTAAATTTTCCCGGTTACCGCTATACGGATCGTTCAATCCTCCTAAAATAGCAATTTTATAGGCTCCCTCTTTATAGAAATTATGCTTTTTTAAATAGGCTTCATATTCTTTTATAGTGCTAAAGGCTTCATTTTCATTTAAGTGATAATAAACATCTTCTGCTGTTTTGACTAAAGAATCCGCCGGAGTGACAAAAAAACTCTTGGAATCTATATTCTGACGGATGTATCTTGCCAAACTCTGATAATTCTTTTTATTTCCGCTGTCTAAATAGGATTCAACGGCTTTTTGTTTTATCGTGTCCAGATTACAAAGATTATTTTCAGGATTGGTTGCTCTATAAATATAAAGAGGTGTTCCCTGCTCCATTATTTTTTTTATCTGTTCCCTTTGTTCCTGAGTTACCTTAAGCCCCATCCCAAAACCTAAAACAAAATCATAGTTTTTAAGTTTACTTAAATCTTCAAGGGAAACTTCCTCATATTTAATAAACTTATCCTGATTTGATTGTATCAAACTTGTCGTCTGGAATTTTTGGAAATTCACCAGTGCCACTTTTGTCGGAGCTGCTGTTTTTATCCATGTCACCCATACGGCAGCCACACATATGGCAATCGTTATTAAAACAATTATTATCTTACTTTTTTTCATATTACTATTTTTCTATTTTATAATTCAGGTGATGACATGCTGTAATACTGAAACAACCTGACATACATCTTTATCATACTACATTGAGATATTTATCGTAAGTATTTTTAACCCGCAGTGCATTATTGTTTTTACTATGCTGATGATCGATCATATAATCTTCATAACACACTACGGGTTTTATATTTATTTATTTTAATCAAATTAAATACAACTCTCACAAAAACTCAGCCGATTATAACTATTTAATTATTAATTTCTTAGACTCTTTAGAATTTCCTGCCTGAAAAACTAAAATGTAAACTCCCGGAGTCAATTTATAAAGATTTAACTCTTTTGAATAAAACCCGGCCTGACCTGCAATTTTTTCTTCATGTACTTTTCTGCCATCCAAGCTAAAAATACTTACAACTCCTTCAGAGGAAGATGAATCTTTTATCTCATAAACCAGAGTAGTTGTTTTATTTACCGCAGGATTCGGATAAACACCAAAAGAAGATTTATTTTCCAATTCAACGATACCCATAGAGCTGGTTACATCTTCATAAGAAAACTTTATATCTCCTGTGGCAGTTCCTCCAAATTCTGTAAACCATAATTTATATATAGTTCCGTTGGCTAATTTTACATAATATTTATTATCCGGAATTGTATAGACTCCGGGAGGATTTCCAATTTGTTTCCACAAATCTCCTATCGTATTAATATCGAGTGAATAGTCTCCATCTGTAGGAGTAGTATTATCTCCATCCAACTTTTTTGCAACTTCAACTCCTGAATTTTGTAAAGCTCCTGTAACTCTCGTCATCTGAATACCCTTATAGAAAGAATAATAATAAGTAAACAGCAAATCCCACCCACTGTCTAAAGGAATACTGGA
>JAISSC010000205.1 GCA_031273305.1 Flavobacteriaceae bacterium | reverse complement strand
AAAGTTGCGGACACAGTAAATGCGGATAACGACAGATGATCCAACGGAAGATCAATAACCGAACCAACTGTTGATTTTTCTTATATAAGTAAATAACATTATATTTGTATAAAGCTATTAATAAGATGAAAAGAATATTAGTTACTTCTTCTTCCTCTTTTCCGGATGAGGAGGAGCAGAAATATAAGATTGATTATATTCCTTTTATAACCATAGATACTTATCCGAATCAGCAAATTATTCCCCAGATTCCCGAAGATGTTCACGCATTTATAGTGACCAGTAAAAATTCGGCAAAAGCAATCAAAGATATTAAACTGGACGGACAGTTTTTTGTTGTCGGGAAAAGTACTGCAAAGGAATTACACGGACAGGACAGGGAAATCTCCTTTATTTCTAATTATACAGAAGACCTGTTGGAAAGAATGTTGGAAACCGATATAAAAAAGTATGTCTTCTTCAGAGGGAATTTATCCTTAACCATCCTCCCGGATGCCCTGAAGAAAAACGGAGTAGAAGTAATTGGTATAGAAAGCTATAAAACCATCCTGATACCAAAAAAGATAGATAAACACTATGACGGTATCGTCTTTATGAGTCCTTCGGCAGTAAGGTCTTTCACCTCCATGAATAAAATTCCCGAAGAAACCATTATATTTACCAGCGGTAAAACAACAGCAGAAGTAGTGAGACGGTTAGGAGATTACAAAGTTTATTATCCGGAAGAAACCACTAAAGAATCACTAATTGCTTTAATAAATGAAACAATAGATGCTTAAAAACCCTTTATTTTTAGATGCCTTACAAGGTAAAGAAGTTCAAAGACCACCGGTGTGGATGATGCGACAGGCAGGAAGATTTCTGCCGGAGTTTAGAGCTTTGCGGGATAAATATGACTTTTTCACCCGGTGCCAAACACCGGAACTGGCTGCGGAAATTACTTTGATGCCCGTAAAAAGATTCCCGGTTGATGCCGCCATCTTATTTTCTGACATCCTTGTGGTTCCACAGGCTATGGGTATGCCTTTCCAAATGAAAGAATCTGTCGGACCGTATCTTCAAAACCCTGTTTCCTCCCTCGAAGATATTGAGAAACTTCAAAATACGCCGGTAGAGGAAAGTTTGGGATATGTCTTTAAAGCAATAGACATAACGCGGGAACTATTAAATGATGAAATTCCGTTGATAGGATTTTGCGGAAGCCCGTGGACTATTTTATGTTATGCAATAGAAGGAAAAGGCTCTAAAACCTTTGATAAGGCTAAATCATTCTGTTTTAAAAATCCCGAATGGGCACATCTTTTATTGCAAAAGATAACAGATTATACCCTGCAATATCTTCTTAAAAAGATAGAACACGGAGTAAATGCCGTTCAAATATTTGACAGCTGGGGAGGAGTACTCTCTCCCGCCGATTATGAGGAATTTTCATGGAAATACAGTAACCAACTCGTAGAAGCATTGGCGGATAAAATCCCGGTGATAGTTTTTGGAAAAGGTTGTTGGTTTGCACTGGAAACCATGTCACGCTCCAAAGCCTCTGCCTTAGGAGTAGACTGGACTATCACCCCACAAAAAGCAAGGGAACTTACGGGAGGAAATATTGCCCTGCAAGGGAATTTTGACCCGGCTAAACTGTTATCCACTCCGGATAAAATTTATACGGAAGTTCAGCAGATGATAAGGGATTTCGGAGTGCAAAGGTATATTGCAAATCTGGGTCATGGAATTTTACCCAATGTCCCTGTTGAAAACGCCGAAGCCTTTGTGAAAGCAGTTGTTGAATTTAAACGATAATTTTTGAATTATACCGTAACAACTCATGGACGTAAATAATGAATTAACCGTCGGTTTGGTCAGGCTATTGTTCGGTGTCGGGTTTTATATTATTCCTTTTAAAGTAATTAAAAAACATGAAATTATTATTATTGAGTAATTCTACCAATGTAGGAGAAGAATATCTGGGTTTTTCAAAAAAGGAAGTACAACGATTTTTAGGCAACAAAAAATTAAATATAGTTTTTATTCCCTATGCAGCAGTTACTTTCTCTTACGACGAATACGAGGAAAAGGTGAACAAAGCTTGGTGTGAAATAGGACATAAAGTAAAAAGCATACACCGTTTTCCCTCTCCTGAAAAAGCGGTATATGAAGCAGATGCACTGGTCATCGGGGGAGGGAATACATGGAAGCTGGTAAAAACAGTACAGGATAAAAATTTAATGGAGGTCATTCGGGAAAGAGTACGGTCGGGAATACCTTATATCGGTTGGAGCGCAGGAGCCAATATTGCCTGCCCTACTTTGAAAACCACCAACGATATGCCTATTGCGGAGCCTAAAGAATTTACCACCCTAAATCTGGTTCCCTTTCAGATAAATCCTCATTATTTGGATGTAAGCCCTTTAAATCATGGAGGAGAAACCAGAGAACAGAGAATTGAAGAATTTATCACAGAAAACAAAGACACGTTTGTGGTAGGTTTGAGAGAGGGAACCTTGCTACATTACGAAAACGGCATATTGAAATTAATAGGTGAGAGACCTGCAAGGATTTTTAAATATGGAGAAAAACCAAGAGAACTGACCTCTTCGGATAAATTTGATCTTTTAATTTCAAAACCCCACACTCCACTCACCTAAACCCAACTCATGTTAAATAATCTTATAATAAATTTATTTAAAAACAGTAATTTTGTACTAAATACGATAAAAAATGTCATTATACCCTTTGATATTCCAACCTACTTTTCATTATAGAATTTGGGGAGGGAATAAATTAAGAAGTTTCGGAAAGAATATTACAGAAGAGAATATAGGCGAAAGTTGGGAGATTTCAACAGTTCCGGGTTTTGTGAGCGTAGTTTCCAACGGAGACCTTAAAGGAGCAGACCTGAATGAGTTGGTTGCAAAATATAAAGATAAATTAGTAGGCGGGAAAGTATATCAATACTATGGAGATAAATTTCCCCTGCTAATTAAATTTTTGGATGCGGCGACACCGCTTTCCGTTCAGGTACACCCTGATGATGAATATGCAGGAAAACATCATAATTCATTCGGGAAAACGGAAATGTGGTATGTTTTGGATACAGAACCTGATTCCGAAGTTATACTCGGATTTAAAAAGAACGTAGACGAATCGGTCTTTTCTGAAAATATAGAGAAGAATACTGTTGAATCGGTTTTAAGAAAGGTACATCCGGAAAGAGGAGATGTAATTTATATCCCTTCGGGAAGAGTACATGCAATGGGAAAAGGATTGTCCGTAGTTGAAATTCAGCAAACTTCGGATATTACATACAGGATATACGACTACGACAGGGTTGACAAAGATGGAAAAAAGAGAGAATTGCATCTTCAACAAGCTAAAGAAGTGTCAGATTTTTCCTTTATCGAACAACCGTTTACCCCATATGATAAAAAAGCGGAGGAGGCTGTAGTAATAAAATCGCCGTATTTTACCGTTTCCCGAATGGTGCTTAACGGAAATAAAAAACTACAGGATTCCCCTCAGTCATTCAGGATATTGATCTGTGTTGAAGGAAGTTGTGTTATAGACGGCACACCTCCGGTAAGAATTGCAAAAGGGCAAAGCCTGTTGCTTCCGGCAGGTCTTAAAAACATAGAACTTAAGCCCGAAGAAGAAACCATACTTTTAGAAGTTCATATTGAGTAAAAGCATGAAGTGCCTGAGAATCACATTAGTTATTATCTGGAAGATATGGTTTTATGTGCTGGCTTTCTTATGTACTGTTCTTATAGGACCCGGTGTTTATATCTTAACCTATCAGAAGAATGAGCGGTTGACGTATTTCTTTATAAGATCATGGGCTTGCATCTTATTTTACGGAACGGGGTTTTCTTATTCCTTATCTTCCACAGAGAAATTAAATCCAGGAGAGAATTACCTCCTGGTATCCAACCATACCTCCACGATAGATATTCTATTAATGTTTGTTTTGCATCCTAAACATCCTATTATCTTTGTGGGAAAAAAGGAGTTGGAAAAATACCCTATCTTCGGAAGGACATATAAAAAAGTTTCTATTCTGGTGGACAGGTCTGATAAGAAAAGTAGGGAGGCTGTATTCCCCGCCATAAAGAAAAAACTGACCAAAGAAAATAAAAATGTAGTCCTCTTTCCCGAAGGAGGAGTTCCGGACAGGGATATTATTCTGGAAAAATTTAAGGACGGAGCTTTTATATCGGCAATTTATTGCAATACACCTGTCGTGGTCTATGCTTTTCATAACTTGAAGAATATGTTTCCTTTCGTATCCACAATAGGACAGCCCGGTAAGATAAAAGTTGAGAGGCTGTCCGTTCTATACCCGGAGGGGGAAACCAAAGACTCACTCAGAGAGAAGGTATATACTATGATCTATGATAAAATCAAAAATGATAAACTCAAATACCCGGAAATTAAATAATCCAGATGCTTGAAAGCTTGATAGAATACGGATACTTCGGATTGTTCCTCGCTTCGTTTCTCGCTGCAACTATTTTGCCGTTTAGTTCGGAAGTAGTTTTAGCCGGAATGCTCTTTATGGGAGGAGACCCCCTGATTTCTATTATTGTGGCTTCTCTGGGAAACTGGTCGGGAGGAATGGTTAATTATTTTTTAGGGAAGTTGGGGAAAGTAGAATGGATTGAAAAATATCTGAAAGTTAAACACGAAAAAGTAAATAAAATGCGCCGATACCTGGACGGAAAAGGAGCCTCAATAGCTTTTTTCTCATTTCTTCCTGTTATCGGAGACATGATTCCGATAGCTTTAGGATATATGAGAGCCAATATTTATATAGTATCCGTCTCTATGTTCACAGGTAAAATGTTGCGCTATCTCGTTATTATGTACGGCGTGGACTGGTTTAAATAACCGTATCTTAGATTATATTTTATCCTGAGGCGGTCGGAGTTTGGGGCTAAAGTAGAAGATATTATCGAAGTGAATGTATCTGATCTTCCTCCTAATATTTATTATCTGAATATTTTGGGTGAAAGTTATAAATTCATTAAGGTAAAATAAATTAATATATTTATATTTGCCTCATAAATACATAAAAGATAAAAATACGATATATGAAAAAGATAAAATATTATTTGTTAAGTTCTTTATGCTTACTTATATTCTGTTCTTCTATGGCTCAAAGTGTGTCAGAAAGTACAGCCAGAACCGTTGCGGAAAATTTTATTAGTTCAAGGTCTAATGCCGCTCAAAAAAAGCCGATTGACCTAATAAATATTACCACCGCTATTGATGCCAAGTATGATGGCTTTTATATTTTTAAGAACAGTTTGGGAAACGGTTTTTATATTATTTCCTCTGAATATGAAAATCATCCGATATTAGGATATTCCGACGACACTACTATTTCTTCCTCCGGACAAGTATCTCCCGGATTTCTATATGTTCTTGATTGGTATCAGTCTGTAAATGAAGGTTTACGGAATAGCAGTTTGAAATCAAAAGGAACCGGTGATGAGGACGAGTTAAGTTCTAAGATTAAAGAAGAATGGGAAGTTTTATTATCCTCCGGAGGAAACAATTACCCTTTAGGAGCTAAAACAACGGCTACTACCGCAGTTCTTCCCCTGCTTAAAACCACATGGAATAGTAATGCTCCTTACAACCAAAAGATTCCGAATAATGCATCCACAGGTAGTGTTGCCACAGCTATGGCTCAGATAATGAAATTCTGGGAGCGTCCGACAACCGGAGTGGGAGAACATTCCTACACTTGGTCAGGAGGAACTTCATATGCAAATTTTGGAGAAACCACTTATGATTGGGCGAATATGCCAAATTCGCTATCTTCATCATCTACCGATGCACAAAAAGATGCCGTGTCTACTTTAATATATCATGCGGGTGTTTCAGTAAATACTAACTGGGAAAACTCCAGCGCACTTTACATTAATGTAGCTTATGCTTTGAAAAACTATTTTAATTACGCCGATGTAAGTTATATAAAAAGAAATATTAATAGCTACCCCGATGTAACATGGTTAGCTTTAATTAAAGACCAGATTACAAAAAGGTTTCCTGTATTTTTTTCAGGTCTTACAGCTTCAGGTCATGATCATGCCTTTGTTGCAGATGGCTATGATTCCAATAACCTTATCCACTTTAATTTTGGATGGGGAGGCAGTGACGACGGGTATTTTACTATTCTTCATCCCAATCCTCCTAATAGTGGTAATGATGGTTATTCAATAGATCAAGCTGTTGTAATAAATATCTATCCTCCTGATTGTGGACCTGTTTCAGGTTTATATGTATCCGACATTACCGACGGAGGAGTAACATTTAACTGGACAGTGAAACATGAAGCCTCAAGTTATACGGTAGAGTACAAGACTGCTGATGCTTCCGAGTGGACGACAATGCCTTCCACTATAAATACTTATTATAGTATTCATAATCATTATAATACTCAGGAACCACTGTTAGCCAATACTACTTACAACTGGAGAGTAAAAGCCAACTGTTCTTCAGAATATACTACCGGTGATGATTTTACTACACTATTATATTGCACCTCACAAGGGAATGATGCGTCAGAGAAAAGAATCTCCGAAGTATATTTTTCAGGAGGTATTTCTAACGACGAAAAACATACAGTAGGAGGAGGAATAACTGACGGATATGAAGACTTTACCTTATCATTTTTTCCCGGTTTTGCCGATAAAGGAGCAACGCATAATATTATCATCATTCCTAATTCTTCCGGTTCTCTAAATGCATATGCGGTATTTATAGACTTCAATCATGACGGAGATTTCGATGATGAGGGTGAAACCGTATTGGAACAAATTACTCCGGATGATTCGTTACACGGAATCATCTATATTCCTCCCACTGCTTTATCCGGAGTTACCCGAGTGAGAATCTCCATGAAATATTATAACGGCAACGGAATGCAAGGACCCTGCGATACATTTGAGCAGGGACAGGTGGAAGATTATAATATTGATATAACAGGTGATGATTATGGTTTAGGAACCGATGATGTACAAACCAACAGTGCTTCAAGCATATTATATCCAAACCCTGTTAAAGATATATTACATATAAAAGGTATAAACAACACGGGGAATGTTGAATATACTAAGGTAACAATTATTGACAGAAACGGAAGAACGGTAAAAACAACTCAGGTTAAAGTAGAAGATATTATCGAAGTGAATGTATCTGATCTTCCTCCTAATATTTATTATCTGAATATTTTGGGCGAAAGTTATAAATTCATTAAGACAGATAAATAACCATACGGTTAAATATAACAGTTAATATAGTAGTTCCCTTATTTTACAAGGGAACTTCTCTTTTAGAGTTTTTCCATTCCTGAAATTCATTGAGTTTCAGTATATAGTTGTGTATCTGTCGTACGAGGATATTAATCTCCCCTAGTTGATAGGTAGTTAGGGATTGATTATCAGAATCAGGGGAAAGACTAGTCTCTTCTTCCTCCCGGTCAGTATTGACAGTAGTTTTAGCTCCCCGAATGGACAGTATACAGTTATATAAAGTATCCTCAATAGAACGGGTCAGCTGTTTATCCGTCTCCGTTATCTCTCGACTTCGGGAGATGTTATATGCCCTTAGGGAAGAAATTCGGGTAGAGAGTAAATTAATCAACGTCTGGATGGTATGAATATCCGCCTTGTAATCTTTAGAAAGCTGAGGTTCGGAAATAATTCTCTGGAAAGCACTGGAAAGATTAGAGGTTCCTAACAACACATCCTTTCTTGATAATTTTATATCTGTATCGGATAACTTCTCCTCATTCAATAAATTATGGGAAATATTATGGAAATATTTTAGATTGTATTTTATTAATTTCCCAATCAGCAACGGCAAAACTTTGTATTCCCATGTAGGAAGGAATGAGAAACTAAGGACAAAAGCAATTGCTATGGCTATGGCGGTTCCTCCTAAACGATGGTATATATTAGCCCAGCTTCCGCTCCCATGATGTTCCAGAAAAATAAGAAGAATAACAAATATCGTAACAAAAACAACTCCGGTTCGGTAATTAATAGAGATAAAGCTATATGCGCCGACAATGCAAATAAGGGTTACGACAGAAATAACATACAGATTTTGGGTAAGAAGAAGCAGTCCCAGAGTAATAACAGCTCCGGTTAAAGTCCCCTGTAACCTTTTGATAGAGAAATTCTTGGTGTTTCCGTATACCGGTTTTAATATTAAGATAATCGTTAAAAATACCCATGCGAAATATTGAATCTCCAATGCAAGACAAATACAATACGATAATAATATAGCCAGACCTACCCTAAGGGCATGTCGGAAAATATTTGACCGTAAGTTCAGGTTTGCCTTAAAAGTAGCAAAATTATAATTGTATTGTTGGGTAAACTTTTCCAGTTCCAAATCCTCATACCGACTTTTTTCCACTTCGGACTTGCCATTTATAAGAGATTTGATAATCCGGGTCTGTTTATAGAATGATTTGAATATAAAATGTATATGCCTGATAGCATGAATATCAATATCTTCTGAATTGTTATCCTCTTCTTCCAGAGTTAGAATCCGGGCTTTAAAATTATCCGGCAGGGAAGTATCTATATCTACGGTAACTTTTTTGTACAGGTTAACAGGTCGGTTCAGCCCTTTTAAAATTTGTTCCATATTTACCATACAGGTGAGGAAATCTTCCTTTAACCCGCTTTTATCCAGTGAGGTAATCAACTTATCATCTTGAAGGTTTAAAGAAATAAGATGTTCATACAAGTCCACCAAAGCACTGAATATAAGGGTTGTTCTTCTTCCTTTAGCCGAGAAACTTTTTGCATTGATACGTAATTTAAACAGGTTTTCCCGAATATCTTCATGTGTGCTGTGTATTTTTTCCTGTTTTTCAAAAATCCTGGTTAAAATTTCTTCCTGTTTTTGTTTGACCTTCGGATAATCTGATTTTAGAAGAAAATACTGTCGTATCAATTCCGTATATTCACCTAGCTGCTTGATATTTTCGCTTATTTTTTGCTCAATCACCCGGTATGGCTGAATCCTCCATAAACCTAAAGAAATAATCCCATAAAAAAGAACTCCAAGCATGATTCCGGCGGTGTTGGTCATAATGTCATGACTTTGAAAGCTGCATGCATTCACAATACATAATAAAGACGAAATGCTGACACTCACAGCCCGTGAACCGTAGATGAAAAACATGGAGAAGAAAAAACCGCACAAAGTGATCCAAATGCCGAAAAGAAGGTCATAAGAAAGTAACAGCTGGCTGATGAGGATTACACAAAAGTAAAATACAGCCCCTGTGAGCTGAGTATAAAGTTTAATCTTAAAAGATCCCGGATTATCCCCAATCCCTGCGACCAAAGCCCCAGAAGATACCAGTATTCCTATATCCAGCCGGTTAAATATTCCACCCAGAATCACAGGAGTAACCATTGCGAATGCAATACGTAGTCCTCGACTGAAATAAAAGCTAAAGATGAAAAAAGTACTTTCCGATATAATATGTTTTAATTTTTTCTGCATTTTAAATATATTAAGAAGATAATATAAAATTCGATTGCAAAACAGCGGTTTTATCCTTCAATTCCAAAAAACAAATTAGCTAAAATTATGGCTAATACGATACTGGTTATAACTACATACATACGGTCTTTTTCTATTGCGAAAGCCACTATGGAAAAAACTATGCGTAATATGGGAGTAGCAATCAAGACCGCAACTCCGAATTGTATAATGGCTAAACCGTCTAACCGGAAGATTCCCGGAAAAAGTGTGGATAACTCCCTGAGATATTCCGGAACTCCGACAAACTGTTTAAAACGGGGTTTCTCGTCAGGATGTTGAATAATATAGATAACTCCCCCGATGATGGTGATTATGGAAGAAAGAATCACTCCATATCTCAATAACCTGCCGATGTAGAGTTCAATATTATGTTTTATCCAAAATTTCCCTGAAAATATAGTTGCCATCTCTCAATTTAAATTTTTGGAAAATTTATATTTGGAAACCATTCAACTAAGGACGGTTCCATTCCTCTGTATATCAATTGAATCGCTAAAATTGCTATTGCAAAACTAAAAATTTTACGTAATAAATCAACGTTAATCACCATTAGAATCTTAGCACCTAAAAAAGCTCCCAACAAAACTCCTGCTACCACAGGCATAGCCAGAAACGGATCAATCTGTCCTCTCTGGAAATAAATTACCGCACTGGCAGCAGCAGTTACGCCTACCATAAAATTTGAAGTGGTGGTGGATACCTTAAAAGGAATCTTCATAGTAGTATCCATAGCCAAAACTTTTAAGGTTCCGGAACCAATCCCCAAAATTCCTGAAAGCATCCCGGCTAAGGTCATTAAGGAGAATCCTGCCGTTACGTTCTGCACGTTGTATTTTTGTATTCCGTTCGGAGCAGGATAGGTTCCGTTTAATTTTAACGTAGTAGCCAGCTTACTTCCCGGAGCAGTATAATCAACGGTTACCTTTTTCTTTCTCACTATCATTACGGAAGAAAATATAAGAGTAACGCCTAAGATAATATAAATGGCGGAAGTAGGTAAAAACACGGCAACCAAAGCTCCTGCAACCGCACCTGCCGTAGTTGCAATTTCCAGAAACATTCCAATGCGGATGTTGGTCATTCCTTCTTTGATATAAGCAGCAGCAGCCCCTGAAGAAGTCGCAATGGAAGTTATCAGTGCTGTTCCTATTGCGTATTTAATATCTACTCCAAATCCTAAGGTAAGTAAAGGAATAATAACGACCCCTCCTCCCAATCCTGTGAGGGAACCCAACGTTCCGGCTAGAATTGCTCCTAAGAA
>JAISSC010000107.1 GCA_031273305.1 Flavobacteriaceae bacterium | reverse complement strand
TTCTTCCAGAGAAATTAAGGCTCTTCCGTGTCCCATGGAAATAATATTATCCCGTATTCCGGTCTGGATGATGGGTGAAAGTTTTAATAGTCTCAAATAGTTGGCAATTGTGCTCCTGTCCTTCCCTACCCTGTTACTTAGATTTTCTTGTGTTATATGGATTTCTTCGATTAATTTTTCAAAGGAAAGAGCAATCTCTATGGGGTCAAGGTCTTTTCGCTGAATGTTTTCAACTAAAGCCATCTCCAATAATTCCTGATCGTTAGCCAGCCGAACAAATGCGGGTAATTTTTCTAATCCTGCAAGTTTTGATGCTCTAAATCTTCGCTCTCCGGAAATTAGATCGTACTTGTCTCCGTTCTTCCTGACAGTAACAGGCTGTATTAATCCTAATTGTTTAATTGAGGAAGATAGTTCCCCCAATGCTTTCTGGTCAAAGTTGGTTCTGGGCTGATTGGGATTGGTAACAATATCATCCAGTGATATTTCTATGATATTTCCCACCAGTTCTTCTGCTCCTTTTTCTTCTGCGGAGTTGATCTTTTTTGAATTTTCACTCAAAATTGCGGATAGCCCTCTACCCATTGCTCGTTTTTTTTCTACAGCCATATAATTTATTTTACTTCCGCTTTATTTTTCTTTAATACTTCCTCTGCCAATAAAATATAGTTAACAGCACCTTTGCTTTCAGCGTCATATTTTAAGATGGATTCACCAAAACTCGGTGCTTCGCTTAGCCGTACGTTTCTTTGAATCAAACTGTCAAAGACCATATCGGGAAAATGAGTTTTTACTTCTTCTACTACCTGATTCGACAACCTGAGACGGGAATCATACATGGTTAATAATAAGCCCTCAATCGTCAGCTCCGGATTATGCAATTTTTGAACACTATTTATCGTATTTAATAGTTTCCCCAATCCTTCTAAGGCAAAATATTCACATTGGATAGGGATAATTACAGAATCTGCTGCCGTTAAGGCATTCAGGGTAATCAATCCTAAAGAAGGAGCGCAATCAATAATAATAAAATCATAATCGCCCTTAATATCTTTTATTGCCTCTTTCAGCATATACTCTCTGTCCTCTTTATCTACCAATTCTATTTCGGCTGCTACCAAGTCAATATGAGCCGGAATTAACTCTACATTAGGAGAAGTAGTGGGTTGTATGGCATCTTTAGCGGAGGCACTGTGCTCCAGAACTTCATAGGTTCCTATCTCAACTTCTTCTATGTTTACTCCTAATCCTGAACTGGCATTAGCCTGTGGATCTGCATCTATAAGTAAAACTTTTTTTTCCAATACACCAATCGCTGCTGCAAGGTTAACGGCCGTAGTCGTTTTACCTACTCCTCCTTTCTGATTAGCAATTGCAATAATTTTTCCCATTAGTTTATAAAATTTCAAGGTGTAAAAATACAATTTAAAAACATTATATCCAGAAAAAATTATTAACAAACCGTATGTGAAGTTATCTTTTTCAATAGTATTTTTTATATTTTTGGAACAAATTTGTTTCTGTTATGAACATCATCCTGTTACTGGTTATTATCCTGCTCTATTTTTTAATTCTATTAGGAGTAGCTTTTTATACTTCAAGAAATTCGGATAATCAGTCGTTTTTTATAGGAAACCGTAAAAGTACCTGGTGGCTGGTTGCCTTCGGGATGATAGGAACCAGTTTGAGCGGGGTTACTTTTATTTCCGTTCCCGGAACAGTAGGAAAAGCAGGTGCCTCTTTCTCTTTTGGAGGCTTTGAATATTTTCAGCTTATTTTGGGAAATTTTATCGGTTATTTTGTAATCGCCTTTGTTTTGCTTCCGCTGTATTATAAAATGAATCTGACTTCTATCTACACTTACTTAAACAAAAGGTTTAATACGGAAGCTCATAAAACCGGTTCTGCTTTTTTTATTATTTCACGGGCTATCGGAGCTACGGCAAGGTTATATCTGGTTATTAATGTACTAGACCTTTTTCTATTAAAAAATCTTGGAATCCCTTTTTGGGCTACTACCGTAGTTATCCTGTTGATGATATTACTATACACGTTTGAAGGCGGAGTAAAGACTATTGTGTTCACAGATACCCTACAAACCACTTTTATGCTGGTTAGCTTAATAACCTGCATTGTTTTTGTATTAAAAAGCCTGAACCTCGATCTTGGTCAGGCATTGAGTATGTTGGAAAAGCAGGGATATTCACATGTGTTTAATTGTGATTATACTTCCAACTCTTTTTTTGCCAAACATATTTTAGGAGGAATGTTTATTACCGTTGCCATGACCGGACTGGATCAGGAAATGATGCAAAAAAATATTTCCGTAAAAACCCTGAAAGACAGTAAAAAGAATATACTCACTTTTGCTTCTATCTTGTTAATTGTAAACCTTTTATTTTTATTCATGGGAGGATTACTTTACCTGTATGCCATGAGCCACGGTGCAGAATATGGCGTGGAAGCAGGAACGGATACCATAAAACATATCTTTGGGTTTAAAGACACGACCGGAAATATTCAAAACATAATGGGAGACAATTTATTTCCTACCTTGTCATTGGGCGGATATTTTCCCCAGATTCTGGCCATTATTTTTATTATCGGACTGGTGTCTGCTTTATTTCCCTCTGCCGACGGAGCTTTGACATCTCTAACCTCATCCTTTTGCGTGGATATATTGGAATTACCCCAAAAAGAAAACCTTTCCGAAAAACAAAAAAAATCCATGAGGATAAGGATTCATTTTATATTTACAATCCTGTTCCTGATTCTTATTTTAATCTTTAAGGAAATTAATAACGATTCTATTGTCTATACTATAATGGACCTCGCCGGGTTTACTTATGGACCTCTTTTGGGATTATTTGCCTTTGGAATTTTCACAAAAAAAGAACTCCCCCGAAAAGGAAAAATATTTTTAGTCTGTATTATCGCACCAGTTATAAGTTATTTGATCCGTCTGGGAATTTCGGAACTGGAATACAGCATAGGGCTGGAATTAATTATTATCAACAGCGGACTGACTTTCTTAGGTCTGTTATTAATATCCGAAAAATCTCCTCTTAAACCTCAATAAAAAATGTAATGCTTGGTAATTTGGTGGTTCCCTTGATTTCGATATGATACATTAAAGCATTTTTTAAATTAACGTGAGTTCGGGATAAGAATTTTCAAAAAAAGATTCTAATTTGTACATATAATTAATTGGATTTAAAATATATAAAAGAATAATTATCGTTGTTGCATGTCTGACGACATGCCTGACACTATAACGTTATCCTTTTCTACCGAGCTTGAATCCCTCACGGGATTCGCAGGCATAATTAAGGACATCCCATCGGGA
>JAISSC010000033.1 GCA_031273305.1 Flavobacteriaceae bacterium | reverse complement strand
CCGGATTCATTCGGGATGGAACTACAAAATCCCGCGCACCCTCAGGGGTGGATTTAATCAATACCGGAGTTTCTACCTCAATAAAACCCTCATGAGAAAGATAATTCCGTACCAGATTGGCAACCTTGCTCCGAAAAATCAATTTTTCTTTTACCGGATTTCTTCGTATGTCCAGATACCGATATTTCATTCGCAATTCTTCTCCTCCGTCGGTTTCGTCCTCAATGGTGAAAGGAGGAACCAGAGAAGGATTCAGTATCACTAATTTTTCTACTAAAATTTCAATGTTTCCTGTCGGAATATTAGGATTTTTACTTGCCCGTTCTATTACTTGTCCGGTAGCCTGAAGTACAAATTCCCTTCCCAGTTTTTTAGCTTGCGCCAGAAGTTGTTTATCTGTCCGTTGTTCATCAAAGACCAGTTGCGTAATTCCATATCGGTCGCGCAGGTCTATCCAAACCATAAACCCTTTATCCCGGATAGTTTGTACCCATCCGCTAAGGGTCACTGTCTGACCGATATTTGCCTCATTAAGCTCTCCGCAAGTGTTTGTTCTGTACATACAAATAAGTATTAATTCAGTTTTAATTATGGATTCCTCCGTATTTCCAAGTGAAATTCAGATTGCAAAAATAGTCTATCTTTCAGAATTTATGCGAAATTATATGTATTTTTTGGACTTTTTCCGTAAGTAACGTGAGTTGGGTTTAAGCATATTGTAATTTTCGGATCGGAATATGATACTTTCGGTCGGGGTTCTGAAAATAGTAGTGTTTCAGGGAATATTTTCAGTAGTTATCCAAAAAAATAAGATGTAATGATTCGAAAAATACCCGGTTTTAATTAAAAAACAGTTAAATTTACACACATCAAAGAAAAACAGGAAATAAGATGAAATTTTATTCGCTTGTCGTACGAAGTGTTAAAAAAATAACATCAAAAAGTATTCAAGTAGATTTATCCATTCCGGAGGAGTTAAAGACTATCTTTATCTGGAATCCCGGACAGTTTCTCCGGTTTAAATTTGAAATTGACGGACAAAACGTAGAGAGAGAATATTCTGTTTGTACGGCTCCTTTTGAGGGATATATTTCAGTTGCCGTAAAGGAAACCGCTAATCCCTTTGTTTCCAAATATGTACAGGAGAATGTGAGAGCAGGCGATAAGTTGCAGGTCTCCGCTCCGATGGGAACCTTCGGGATACCTTCCCGCCCCAATGAAAAACGTACTCTGGTAGCCTTTTCTGCCGGAAGCGGAATTACTCCCGTTATGAGCATCCTCAAAGACACTCTACAAAAAGAAAAAGGAGTTAATTTTTATCTTTTTTATGGAAATGCACATGAAGGGGAAGTTATGTTTAAAGAAGAACTCGACCGACTTAAAAACAAATATCCGAAGAATTTCTTCCCCTATTTTTTTTATTCCGAACAGAAAACAGAAAATAAATTGTTCGAGGGATTATTGGATGAACATAAAGTAGAGCTGATCATTAATCAAATTATGGATTGGGATGAGGTGGATGAAGTATTGATATGCGGACCAAAAGAAATGATCGTCACTCTGGCAAATGCAGTATATCATCACGGGATACCTAAAGAAAACATACATTATGAGTTATATGAGCCGGTTGAGAAAGTTTTCCATGATGATGAGATTCAAAGGTCTAAGGTAAAAGAAGTACAATTAACCTTTATACATAAAGGAAGAACACATACTTTTATCTGGATGAATAATGGAAGTTCACTGCTGGATGCTTTATTGGATAATGGCATAGATGCTCCATATTCCTGCAAAGGAGGAGTTTGCGGTTCCTGCCAGTGCAGGAAATTGGAGGGAGACGTACATTTTGGAAAAAATCTGGTTCTTACCGATGAAGATATTAAAAACGGAAAAATACTCACTTGTGCGGCATATCCTAAGACGGATAAGTTAGTGATAACCATTGATGAACAGTAATTCTATAAAGAAATAAAATATAGTAATAAATTAATTAAACCACCAATAAGAGATAAAAAATGATAAAGGAAGTTGTTATAGTATCAGCAGTCAGAACTCCGATAGGAAGTTTTCTCGGAAGTTTATCTGCCCTTTCGGCTACTCAGTTGGGTGTGGCTGCTATTGAGGGAGCTTTGAACAGGATAAATTTAGACAAATCCCTGATTCAGGAAGTGTTTATGGGAAATGTATTACAGGCTAATGTAGGGCAGGCTCCTGCCAAGCAGGCATCTTTAGGAGCCGGTATCCCGGATTCGGTTCCGTGTACGACAATAAATAAGGTATGTGCTTCTGGGATGAAATCCGTGATTATCGGAACACAAACCATCCAAACCGAAGATAATGAAATAGTGGTTGCAGGAGGTATGGAATCCATGTCTAAGACACCTTATTATATAACCAACGGAAGAACCGGAAACAAGTTTGGAGACCAGAAATTAGTTGACGGGTTGATGAAAGACGGACTAATTGACGCATATGACCAACTGCATATGGGAATTTTTGCAGATATGTGCGCAAAGGAATTTGGTTTTTCCAGAGAAGATCAGGATGAATTTGCGATTAATTCCTACACCAAATCAAAAAACGCTTGGGAATCGGGTAAATTTAAGG
>JAISSC010000223.1 GCA_031273305.1 Flavobacteriaceae bacterium | reverse complement strand
GTCTTCCTTTTACGGGACTATAGGTTACTGTTTTGGTTCCTTTCCTTTTGAATTTTACTGTTAATTATATTACAAAGTTATCTCTTTTTATCATAATGCAAATATAAGGTGCGGGACTTGTCATCATGTTGCTGCCGTTTGTCCGTAAGCTAAAGCATACGGTTAATAAAGTGTCGTCCCTCCGGGACTTTGATTGCGAACAAGGTTTCTTGCGGATTATCATTTTGTTTTATATCGGTAATTGAAAATTTTAGGCGACATTACGCATACTGTCCTGTTATGTAAAAGTGGTGGCGTACACCATTTTTTATATTCATTAGTTGACAAGAGGCTGTCCAAAAAGTCAAGGCAGCCTCTAACTATGAATTATTCCATAAATCTACGAAAACAGTAAGAAAATCTCAACTATTGGTTCATTGTCAATAAAAACTCTTCATTGGAAAGAGAACGTTCCAGTCTGTTTCTCAGGAACTCCATCGCTTCCAGCGGGTTCATATCTGCTAAGTGATTTCTTAAGATCCACATTCTTTGCTGTGTTACTGCATCCAGTAATAGATCATCCCGACGAGTGGAGGAAGAAACCAGATCAATCGCAGGATAAATTCTCTTATTGGCAATTTTCCTGTCTAATTGAAGTTCCATATTTCCAGTTCCTTTAAATTCTTCAAAGATAACTTCATCCATTTTAGAGCCGGTATCTATCAATGCCGTTGCAATAATGGTGAGCGAACCTCCTCCTTCGATATTCCTTGCTGCACCGAAAAAACGTTTGGGTTTATGAAGTGCGTTTGCATCTACACCTCCCGACAATACTTTTCCTGATGCAGGAGATACTGTATTATAAGCACGGGCTAACCGGGTGATGGAATCTAAAAGTATGACTACATCATGCCCGCATTCTACCATTCGCTGAGCTTTAGATAAAACTATATTGGCTACTTTTACATGCTTTTCGGCGGATTCATCAAAGGTAGAGGCAATTACTTCTCCTTTTACGCTTCGTTGCATGTCGGTTACTTCTTCCGGACGTTCATCAATTAACAGGACGATCATATAAACTTCCGGATGGTTAACGGAAATTACATTGGCAATGTCCTTCAATAGGAGTGTTTTACCTGTCTTAGGTTGGGCTACTATCATTCCTCTTTGTCCTTTTCCTATCGGAGAAAATAAATCTACTACGCGTGTGGAAAGAGTTGCCCCTGTTCCTGCCAGTCTAAATTTTTCTTCGGGAAATAACGGAGTTAAATGCTCAAAAGAAACTCTGTCACGAACAAACGAAGGCTCCCTTCCGTTAATTTCAACTATCTTAACCAACGGGAAGAATTTCTCTCCTTCTCTGGGAGGTCTGACCTCTCCTGTAACCGTATCTCCGGTCTTAAGTCCGAAAAGTTTTATTTGAGATGGAGAAACATAGACATCATCCGGAGATGACAGGTAATTAAAGTCCGAAGAACGTAAAAAGCCATATCCATCCTGAGTAATCTCCAATACTCCTTCTGTGGTAATAATCCCTTCAAATTCATAACTTGAAGAGCGGTATTTATTCCCATTGGCTGGCTTATAGTCGTTCTTGGTAAGACTTTTCTGCTTTTGATGATTGGGTTTCTCTTCTTCATCAATAATCGTTTTTTCGTCAATCGTATTTTCGTCCTTATTGATAATCGTTTTTTGAAAATATGTACTGTCAGCACTTTTTCTCAAAATTACCTGAGGTCTCCTGTATACAGTAGATTCTTTGAAATCATCGTCATCTACTAATACATTCTCCCGGATTTCTTCTTTATCTCCGGGTTTTTCGTCCTTTAAAATATCTTCTATACCTGATTTTTCTTCCTCAGGGAAAAGAATTTTCTGAGGTCTGGAAGGTATTCTTTTTCTTTGGCGTTTTTCTGTCACAATGTTAGGATTATCAACCGGTTTTGTGCTATCACTATTATCATCAGTCTCTTTATTCTGATGAGTTAAAATTGATTCTATTAATTCCGTTTTTTTTAATCCTGAACTTTTGATTTCTAATTCTCCGGCAATGGTCTGCAAATCAGCTACCTTCATTGCTTTTAGCTTTTGTTCTTCAAACATAAATTATGCTTACTAAATGATTTAAATACTTGATGTTATGTGTAAAACTTTGATTCTGATTTTTTTTATATAGAGATACAGTAGTAACTTTATGAATAATGCACTAATCTTATCTATCATAGATTAATTACATGGCAATATTACAAAATAATTTATTATCAACACTAATTTTTTTTACATTTGTACCGTAAAAAATTAACTACCTTGATTCAGAGAGTTCAAAGTTTATATCTTACACTAACGGGAGTTATAGGGTTAATACTCGGATATATAACCGATTTCCTCCCTAATGAGTTAACGGATAAAGCCCTTTTATTCATTATCGGGGTCTTAGCTTTTATTTCTCTTTTTTGTTTTAAAAGGAGAAATTTCCAAAAGAAAATTAATTATGGCAATATAATTATCAACGTAGTGTTAATCGGTTTTATGGTCTATGATCTACTAAATTCATCTGGAGGAGGTTTTTCTCCTAAGAAAGGTGTTGAGTTATTCGTTCCGGTTCTTCTGATTATTTTGCTTGCCATGGCAAATAGATACATCAATAAGGACGAAAAACTTATAAAATCCGTAGACAGATTCCGGTAAAGCTCATAACAACTTTCATGAGTGCGAGAGTCATTCTTTATAGGATGGCTCTTATTTTTTGTAGTAAATACAGTAGAATAAAGGGAAATGAAGAACAGGCTTCTATCCAGAACCGGGTATAAAAATAGGAGTCTTTGCTTTTCATAAACAACACCAAAGCAACGGAAACACCACAAGCCAGAGACCATGAAACAACAAAGTCTGTTTTTTCAGGGAAATTCAAATAAAATAACACAGCAGAACTCAACAGGAAAAAACAGGCAAAGTATTTACTCTTTTTTATCCCTAATAATTTAGGTATGGTTTGTATGGAATCCCGCCCCATGTCGCAAATATCAAAAGGAATGGTTATTCCGACAATAAACAGAAATACGCTAATAAATCCGGGAATTGAGACAGGTACAATGCTGTTTCCTATCCACAATACCGAATAAGCCCAGACAAAGGAAATAACAAAAATTTTCAGAAGGAATATATTTCTGATTCGTATTACCAAAGAACCTGAATTATACATAAACACAATAAAACTTAAAAATAACAGGTTTGCCGACAAATATAAATCCCTTTCTTCCAACAAGATACAGACCCAACCGAGCATTCCGATAAAAAACAACCCCAACGAGATTTTACGATACGGCATTCTATTCCCGGATGCATGAAGATAGATAAAATTATAGGCAGATAACGTAGAAAAGAATACAAGAAAGACCCGCTTATAATTAATTCCCTGATATAATAACCCAAAAAACAGGCACAAACAGGAAACCATTACGGAAACCCAGAGTTGAGTCTCCAATATCCACTTCCTGATAAAATTCGCCACTTCTTTAGTCGTATTTATTTATCTATCCTTTTAGGGTTGTTTTTCACAAAAGAACTCCAGCCCGTATAGGATTTTTTTGTTCCTTTTGAAGCATTGATACCATTATTCAAAAAATGGCATACTGCCAAAGCCAACCCATCCGATGCGTCTAAATATTTAGTGGGAAATTCGTTTAAATTCAATAAGGTTTTAAGCATCCCCGCAACCTGCTCCTTAGAAGCATTTCCATTTCCTGTTATCGACATCTTTACTTTCTTGGGAAGATATTCGGTGATGGGAATCTCCCGCAACAATCCTGCCGCCATAGCCACTCCCTGCGCCCGTCCCAGCTTGAGCATAGACTGAACGTTTTTAGCATAAAAAGGTTCTTCTATTGCCAATTCGTCAGGATGGTAGGTATCAATTAAAGACAATGTCTTCTCAAACACTTTCTTCAATTTCAACGCATGGGAATCCAGTTTATGAAGAATTAGCTCATCTATGCAAAGCAATGTCATCTTTTTCTTAACGACACTTATAACTCCGTATCCCGTTACATTAGTTCCCGGATCTATCCCGATGATAATTTTCTCTGTCAAAACTTTATTTTAAAACTTTATATTCCTTAAGTAAGCATCCCAGCCCTCTTTCCGATATTTCTCCGCCGCTTCTTCCGGGCGGGCTGCTGCGTAAATTCCCCTGCCCACAATAATAAAATCCGTATGATATTCCGTAATTACTTTATCCGGAGTATTAAACTGCTGCCCTTTGGAATCTCCGCCGGAAGTTATATTTACTCCCGGAGTAAACAATAATAAGGACGATGGCAATTCGGATTGCGCTACACAACCTATTACATTGGAGGCTTTTTGAGACAACTCAATTGCTTTTTCTTTATAATGCTCGTCGGTTAAAGCCCCTTTGGATGACATCTCCGCAATGGTCACCACTCCTACTTTGTCACCAAAAACCTTTAAACTTTCTTCACCGGCAATAACATGGGAAGTAATAAGGTCTGCCCAGTCGGAAATCTTATATATTCCTTTTTCAAACTGTAATTGTTGAGTGTTTCCAATGTCTCCGAACTTTCTATCCTCAAACAGTAAGAAATTTTTATCCTGCGAAATTTTCTTCAATCGGGAAACATATTCTTCCGAAAAATCGGAGATAATGTCCGTATGAAGTTTCACGGCTACTACATGCTCCCCTACTCTTTCCGCCAAATCTAAAATCTCCCGAGATGTATTTACATCCAAAGAAGCTATCAAATTCGATTTCTTTTTCAATGCAATTTCGAGTATTTTTTTAGAAGCAGGATGAGCCTGAAATTTTAATTTTTCTTCATATGTCACCCTTGACGAACGTATCCGAACCACCGGCTTTTCCTTAAGAAAAGACCGTATCCTTATCACTTCGGGTTCTTTTAACAGATCATGTTTATAAAGAATATCTATCACCTCTCCCATGCTGAAAAGAGTATGAACAGCATATCCTTTTTCCGTTAACAACCGTGTTCCTCCCTGCTCTCTGTCTAAAACCACTGCCACATCCTTCACCCGAAGCCCTTCTTTTTCTACCTCCTCAACGGTTTCCACCAAACTTTTACCGCTGGTTATCACATCCTCTACTAAAACACAGGTCTGCCCTTCGGAAAAGATACCTTCCAACATCTTCTTTGTACCGTACTTTTTACTTTCTTTCCTCTTTAAAATCAAAGGCACTCCGGATTCCAAAGACATTGCTGCGGATATGGGTAAAGCCGCATAAGGAACTCCGCATATCAATTGGTAATGAGAATCTTTAAGCAACTGCAACAAATGATCGGATAATTCTTTTAATAACGCCGGACTGGAAACTAACGGGCGTAAATCCACATAAAAAGGTGATTCTATCCCGCTTTTCAGTGTGAAATTCCCGAACTTTATAATCCCTAATTCATACGCTTTTAGCAAAAATTCTTCTTTATTGGTCATCTCTAATTTGATTTAAGCAAAGGTAATGAAATCTGAACTTGAAATTACCCTGTATTTTTAACTTTACCCTGAATAAATATAAAAGAACCCTCTGTCTTCCATTTTAGGATAAATTGACTTTAATTTTGTTTAAACATCCTTTAAAAACGGAAAAATTAAGATATTGAATCATCGCATTATAAAAAAATACTTTTAATATCCAAAAATATGTACTTTTGTGGTCTTTATGAGGGAAATTTGTGTCTTAATTATCAGCAAAATAAACGGTAGGTGAAAAAAGATCAAACTTTTTATGTTCCGGTTTTATGCATGATTTTCTTAATCGGGTTAATTGCTTTGCATCAGTTGCCGTCCGGCACACTGTTCGGGTATCAATTGAAAACCATACATATGTTTTCGGATATAGAGAAAGATAAAGAACCCGAAAAAATTGTATTTATCCCTGTTGTAAAACCTAAAGAGGAAATACGATGTCCGAAAGGTCAGACCTGTTTTGAAGATTATTCCGAAAACTCCGACCTGTTTCAGAATCTGTTTACTTCCTTAAATTCTATAAATAAGGGAGAAAAGGTGAGAATAGCTTTTTTTGGAGACAGTTTTATAGAGGGAGACGTACTTTGCGGAGATTTCAGGGATTTATTACAGAAAAAATTCGGCGGAGAGGGAGTAGGCTGGGTTCCGATAACCTCAGCAGTAGCCATGTTCCGCCGTACCATCAAAGAAGATTTTAACGGATTTAAAAATTTTGATGTAGTACATAATCCCAAAGAAAAAGTGCCTTATCCTCCCTCCGGAGAATGTGCTGTTCCTCAGGCAAATAATTATGTAAATTACTATTCGACCGAGTTCTCTCCCCGAACCTCCCTGCTCCCGGAATTGAGAATTTTTTATCAATCTAAGAAAAGCCTTGATATGAGGGTGATCTCAGATGATACTACCCAAAATGTGAACTTACCTCAAGGAGGAGATATTCAGGCTAAAGCCGTAACCTATGCTCCATCCAAGAAGATAAAATTGTCCTTTACCGAAAGTCCGGGCACATATTTATATGGAGTTTCTTTTGAGGGAGGAAAAGGAGTTTATGTAGATAATTTTTCATTGCGGGGAAATGCAGGATTTTCCTTATTATCCAGTAAGCCGGAGATGCATGAAGCCTTAAACCGGATACAGGAATATAAGTTGATAATTCTTCAATATGGGATAAATGCCATTAACGCAAAGACTACTAAGTTAGACTGGTATGCCCGTATGATGAACAAAGTGATAGCCGAAGTCAAAGAAAAATATCCGCAGGCAGCCATCCTGTTGATAAGTGTCGGAGACAGAAGTCATAAGGTCAATGGAGAATATAAAACAATGCCTTCCGTAAAGCTCATGGTGGAAGCACAGAGAGCAATTGCAGCAGAAAATAAGATAGCTTTCTGGAGCATGTATGACGCTATGGGAGGTGAAAATTCCATAATTACCTATACCAAGTCAAAACCGCCTAAAGCCAACCTGGATTATATACATCTTAATTTCTTAGGTGGAGAAGACATCGCAAACCTATTAGTTAAAAGTTTATTATTTGAATATGAAAAAGTTGAAAATAAGTAAAATATTCCATTTATTTCTTCCGGTTTGTTTTTGTTTCGTATGTGGGAAATGCCAGACAGAACAGAAAGAATACTCAACGGAACAAAAAAAATATTCATTTGTTCAGGATAGTTTAAATGTAATACATAATGCAGAAGAATTGAATGGATTTTTTTCGGTTTTAAAATCAGGGAAAAAGCAGATAAATATCTTGCACATCGGGGATTCTCACCTTCAACAAAGCCCTGTCTCCGTAGTTTTGAGGTCTGAGTTCCAGAAACTGTTCGGAAATGCGGGCAGAGGGCTGATAGTGCCTTACCATGTGGCAGGAACAGGTTCTCCCCACGATATTTTTTCTTCCTCCGCCAACAAATGGGAGGGTAAAAGAAATTGCAAACCTTTATTGCCTCAGGCGAACGGAATAGGAGGAATAACCATCGAGTCGAAAGATTCCGTATCCGCATTTATAATTGAGCTGACAGAAGACTATGCCTTTACGAAGATGACCGTGTTTTTTGAAAATGACGGAAAAAGCCATGACTTACAGGCAAAAGACCTACTAACCGGACAAATAGTTTCTTTAAAAGATAATCTTAGCAAATCAGATTCCAATGTGGCTGTCATACAATTCCAAAAGCCTACAACCAAGGTTGAAATTTCAGGTAAAAAAACCGAGCCAAACCAAACTCATACCACCATTTTTGGAATTAATACCGAGAATGAACAAAAAGGCTTGATCTATCATAGCATAGGTGTCAATGGTTCGGAATATTTCCATTATGACACGTCAAAATATTTCAACGAAGAAACTCCGTTTCTTAATCCGGATTTGATTATTATTTCCTTAGGAACGAACGAGGCTTTCAGAAACAACATTGATTTTGATGAAAAACGGATTAAGAAAGAAGTGGGAAGTTTTATTACCCATCTTAAGGAATATAACCCCGTAGTTCCGTTTCTTATCACAACACCGGCTAATGTTTACAAGGATAAAGTAGAAAATCCGAGAATAAAAACCGTACGGGATATTCTCATTTCCTATTGTAAGGAAAATCATATCGCCTATTGGGACTTACAGGAAATTACCGGAAAAGCCGAAAACTGGAAGAACAATGATCTATTGAATAAGGATCTAATTCATTTCAATGACTACGGATACCAATTACAAGGAAATTTATTATTCAACGCCATAATGAACTCTTATAAAGAATATACTGCCACACATTGATGAAAAAATGAGCAAATTTCAGCAATTCATTCAAAATATAGACATCCAGAAACTGATTGAACAGTTTTATTTTAATCCTAAGGAACCTCTTATTTTCAGTAGCGGTTATTTTATATTCATATTCACGGCGTTCACCATCGGATATGCAATCTTGCATAAAACCCACTATGCGAAAGTTATTTACGTTATATTATTTTCACTGTACTTTTATTATCGGTCTAGCGGGTATTATTATCTTATTCTGATCTTCTGTGTATTCTTTGATTTTGCGATGGGACATTTCATTCATCGGGCACAGAAAAAAACCATCCGGCAATTGTTGTTGTTTTTTAGTTTAGCCGTGAATCTGGGAATCCTGATGTATTTCAAATATACCAATTTCCTTATAGACTCCGTAAACACCCTTACAGATGCCGAATATAGAAGAATGGACATCTTTTTACCGGTCGGGGTATCCTTTTTCACCTTTCAGTCGATGAGTTATACCATTGATGTGTACCGGAAAAAGATAGACCCCGTAAAAAACATACTGGATTATGGCTTCTTCGTTTCTTTTTTTCCTCAGTTGGTTGCGGGTCCCATTATTCGGGCAATAGATTTTATTCCCCAACTATATAAACCAACGATCGTTACCAAAGATATGATAGGAAAAGCCGTATTTCTTATCACCATCGGGTTATTTAAAAAGTCCGTAATTTCAGACTATATCGGAGTAAACTTCGTCGACCGTATTTTTGACCAGCCCGAATTATATTCCGGTGTGGAAAATCTTTTCGGGATATATGGATACGCATTACAGATTTACTGTGATTTTTCAGGGTATTCGGATATGGCTATAGGAATAGCCCTACTGCTGGGATTCCGTTTTCCTGTAAACTTTAAATCGCCCTATCAGTCGGTTAATATAACTGAATTTTGGCGTCGTTGGCACATCAGTTTATCCTCATGGCTGAAAGATTACTTGTATTTTTCCTTAGGAGGAAACCGACACGGACATCCTATGGGATACCTTTTTCCGGTGATATTTTTTGTCGGATTGCTAATTTGGGGAGTTATAGGAATACAACACGGAACCTACGGACAAATGCTTATAGCAGGGGTGTTTATCTTGTTTTTTTTGCTTTCCATCTCAATTTCCCAAGATAAGAAAAAATCAGTATACGGCGGATTCAACCAGATGACGACCATGCTGTTGGGAGGACTTTGGCATGGAGCCTCAATGAAATTCATACTTTGGGGAGCAATGCACGGACTGGCGTTGGCTATTCACAAAACCTTTATAAGCGTTTTTAAAATTAATCCCAAAGAAGATAAAAAATCCTCTTTTTGGATTACTTTACCCTGCATACTGCTTACCTTCCATTTCGTTTGTTTTTGTTGGATATTTTTCAGAGCCGCCGATATGGATTCCGCATGGACTGTGATTTCTCAGGTTATATACAAATTCGACCCGAATATATTTTTGCAGATGATACAAGGATATAAACTGGTATTTATCCTAATGGCGGTCGGCTTCACATTACACTTTATCCCAACCCGATGGGAAGATTTCATACAAACCAAAATTGCAAACGCCCCCTATCTGGTAGCCCTCCTATTTTTATTTGTGGTAGTCTTAATCGTGGCGCAGGTTAAATCTTCCGAAATACAACCATTTATTTATTTTCAGTTTTAACAACGTCCCAATTTGGATGTCTCTATGCGTTATCATTGTCGGCGTACCTGACGGCACGCCGGACACTATGACGTTATCCTTTTTCTACCGAGCTTGAATTCCTAACGGAATTCGCAAGCGTAATTAGGGACATCCCATTCGGGATGTTAGCTCGGTAGAATGAACATTCTCCACCACCCATAACGGCACGCCGTTAGGCGTGCAACAAATTGATATACAGCAAGTTTTAGCCTGTCATTGCGAACCACAAGTGAAGCAATCTCATCTTGTTGCGAGGAGGCACGACGTGGCAAACCCTTCATAAGTCACAAGGTTGCTTCGCTCCGCTCGCAATAGGTAGATTGCCACATTCCTGTTTTTGCGAGGAGGAACGACGTGGCAATCTGTTACATTCGCAATGACGCCACGTATAAGGAAGACAATGACTTCATACACAATATGTTGCATGCGTGGAGACGCCCGAATTGGGACGTCTCTACGATGTTACGCAGGCAATAACCCCGCAATGATTAGTCCTTAATAAACTTCCTGCTTACTTTTTCGCCATCTTTCAGAGTTATATTAAGTAAATAT
>JAISSC010000027.1 GCA_031273305.1 Flavobacteriaceae bacterium | reverse complement strand
AAATAAGAATATTTTCCTGTACGTTGTCGGAATCTATTTTTGTTACGGCAATAGGATAAAACGACTTATAATCCCTGTCAAAGGCGAGTGATTTATACGTTTTTTGCTGGAAATATTTCCCTAACAGCATAAAAAACAACAGTCCGCAAAGAGAATCGAAATATCCGTTGCTGATGCCTGTATAGGCTTCGTACGAACTTCTAAAGAACAGGGCAAAAATTCCGATAACAATAGGCAGGTCAATGTTTAAGATTCCGTGTTTTAATGCGCTCCATGCAGATTTGTAATAATCAGAAGCACAATATAAGACAACAGGAAGGGATAAAATAAACATTAAAGTCCTGAAGAGATAGTTGTATTGTTCCAACCAAATGTCTCCTTTATCTCCAAGAAATTCAGGAAATGCCAACAACATTATATTTCCGAAGGCAAAACCTGCAATTCCTATCTTTATAAGTAGTGTATTATCTATTTTTTCAGGTTTTTTATCTGCGGTTTCAAAGTTAATAACGGGTTTATAGCCCAAGTCAGTAAGAAAATCCGCTAGTTCACTAAGTTTATAGGATTCATTTCTATAAGCAACCTGAACGGTCTTTGTGGTAAAGTTAACCGTAGAGTAGATAATATTTTTATTGATACCTTTCAGGCTTTCGAGCAACCAGATGCATGCGCTGCAATGGATAACAGGAATTTTAAATGTCACCAAAGTGATCCCGTCTTCGGAATAGTCGATAATTTTATCAAATATCTGGGGAGTATCTAAAAACTCAAAATGATTTTGTCCTTTTTCGGGCTTGATCCCGGCTTTGGAATTTAGCTCGTAATAGTTCTCCAGATGGTTTTGATTCAGTATTTCATAGACCGTTTTACAGCCATTACAACAAAAATTTTTATCGTCAAACTCAACTTTTGTATCTTCAATACTTTGACCGCAATGGAAACAATAATCACTCATATTTTTTATGCAATTATTTAAGTATGCAAAGTTATGTTGTTTTATTTTAAAAAAAGTATTATTTTTGCCTGTAATTTTATATTAATATATGAGTAATGTCATGTTAAAACATTCGGTTGATTTAATTGTTTCAGAGTTGAAGAACAAAGAGATTTTGGACCAGTTTACACAAGAAGAGTTAAGGATTCTTAATAAGGAAATGAAAGAAATCCATTACGAAAAAGGGCAGGGAATCATACATGAAGGATATAAACCTACGGGCATTTATGGGATACTCTACGGTACTGGGAAACTTTACAGAAGCGGATTCAACGGTAAGGAGCAGATATTGAGGTTCGTTAAAAAAGGAGACATCGTAGGATACCGCTCCTTATTGGGAGGCGAAACCTTTAGCGCATCATGTACTGTGTTGGATGACGTCATTGCCGTTTACATTCCGGAGGTCATCTTTCATAAATTGTTGGAAGTCAGTTCAAAAGTTTCTTTTGATGTCCTTAAAAAGATTTCACAGGATTTAGGTGAAGCAGGAAAGACCATTACCCTCTTGGCACAAAAAACAGTTCGTGAAAGGCTGGCAGAAATCCTGCTTTTCTTAGAAAACAAATTGGGTGTGGACAATGAAGGTTTTATTAAAATAACCCTGACAAGGGAAGAGATGGCTAACTTGATAGGAACAGCTACTGAAAGTGCTATCCGGTTAATCTCCGAATTTAAAACCGATGGATTGATAGAAGTGGACGGACGAAGAATAAAGATACTCTATCATCAAAAACTTACACGTCTGGGACACGTAACTCCTTAAGTGTAACCTTTTTGAATTAATTAGAGTTCGCTGAGTTCAAGCCAGCGCATTTCTTTTTCTTCAAGTTTCCGCAACAGGGTTTCAAGTTGTGTACTGATTCTCCGGATTTCGTTAAAATCTAAATCCGAAGAAGAAAGTTTACAGGTTAATTCTTCCTTTTCTTTTTCCAGTTTGGGGATTTCCTTTTCCAGCGATTCCAATTCCCGCTTTTCCTTAAAAGATATTTTTTGAGGTTTGGTAATAGCCGTTGCTTTTAGCTCTTTTTTATTCGATTCATTACCTTTCGGAGCCTCCTTTTCTTTGGTCGTAAGGTAATAGCGGGTATAATTTCCGATGAACCGGGAAATTTTTCCGTCTCCCTCAAAGATCATCAGCTCATCTACTACTTTATCCATAAAATATCGGTCGTGACTTACAATTAACAGGCATCCCTGATATTCGTTCAGGAAATTTTCCAGAACAGTTAAAGTCGGCAAATCCAAATCGTTTGTAGGCTCGTCGAGAATTAAAAAATTAGGGTTTTTAAATAAGACCGATAAAAGTTGGAGCCTTTTCTTCTCTCCTCCACTTAGCTTCGAGGTGAAAGTATATTGCGTTTCAGGAGTGAATAAAAACATCTCCAAAAATTGACCCGCCGTGATTTGTTTTCCATCGGATAGAGGAAAATAATCCGCAATGTCCTTAACAAAATCAATAACCCTTTGATCTTCTTTAAAGGTAATTCCCTCCTGTTTAAAATGTCCGATAGTTAATGTTTCCCCCCATTCAATTTTCCCGGAATCAATAGTTTCTTCGTTTTCCAATATTTTTAAAAACGTAGTTTTCCCTACCCCGTTTTTCCCTATAATCCCGATTCTTGTTCCCCGTGCGAAAACATGAGAAAAATTATCCAGAATAATTTTATCTCCTAACCGTTTGTAAACTTGTTCTGCTTCTATTATTTTCTTCCCTAACCGGGTCATTTGCATATCCAGTTGTATGCGGGAATCATCTATTTTTTGTCCGGCTTTTTCTTCCGTCTTGTAAAAATCATCAATCCTGCTTTTAGATTTGGATGTTCTTGCCTGAGGTTGACGGCGCATCCATTCCAATTCCCTTCTATACAGGTTTTTAGCTTTGTCAATTTGAGCCGTTTGATTTTCAATCCGTAGTGCTCTGTGGGTTACATAAGTTTCATAGTCGCCGTTGTGAACGTAAATAGTCTCATTCTCCAGTTCTAATATTTTAGTACAGACGGCGTCCAGAAAATAGCGGTCATGGGTAACCAGAATTAAAGTTTTATTTTCTTTGTTCAGGAAATATTCCAGCCATTCTACCATCTCAATATCCAGATGATTGGTGGGTTCGTCCAGAATTAACAGGATAGAACCCTGCTCAAAACTTATGTCAATAAGGAATTTAGCCAGAGCAGTTCTTTTACGTTGCCCACCGGATAAATTTTTTATCTTTTGGGAAAGGAAATCAATTTTTAATTTAGATATAACTTCCTGAATTACTGCTCCTGCCTTCCACCCCTCCTTATGATCCATTTTTTCCATCAAGCGGACTAACTCAGGATTATAAGGGTCTTCCCGTGCCATTTTTTCGTATTGATGGGCTACTTCCAACACCGAATTGGAATGTGTGAATATATATTGTTCGGCAGTAACCTCCTCCTCAAACGAATCGGTTTGTTCAAATAAAATTACTTTTACGTCCTTGTTTATCTTTACCTCTCCGGAATCAGGAGTTTCCTTTCCCGCAAGGATTTTAAGTAATGTCGTTTTGCCACTTCCGTTCTTTGCCACTAAAGCAATTTGCTCTCCTTCATTTACGTGAAAAGAAACATTTTTAAATAAAGTTCGTATCCCAAACGATTTGCTTAGGTTGGTCACTGACAGATAGTTCATGTTTTAAATCAAAAAATAGAATGACAAAGATAGAAATTCCATAAATCAAACAACATTTAATTCTCTGATGAGGTTCTTTTTAATTCTTCCACATTACTTCCTTCCCGGTTCTCTACGGGTTTAATTTTTCCTCCCAATTTATATACTAAGGTTAATCTAAAATATTGACTATCAAAATATTTTTCATACGTTTGTTTGATATTGTCTGTAAAAATAGTGTTCACCGGTTTATCGGATTTTAGAATATCATTAAATACAAGCGACAATTGTAATTTCTTATCAGGGAAAACATATTTAACCCCCGCATTTAATTGTAAATATGCTGAATAGCTGTTGTAATTATTGTTTGTTGGAAAATAGTAATATGTATTTAATTCTGCCGTTAAATTTTCACTCAAAACAAAACTGCTGTTTAGCGAGGTATTAGCTTCCCAATAATTATATCTTGCCTTCATGTATGGAGAAAAAGCATTGACTTTATTGTGCGATACATCAAAATTATATGATAATGTCATAAAATTAAATAGCTTAGCATTCACATTTCCTATTAATCCCCAATAAAATATATCTTTATAATTTTCTCTGGTTGAAATTTGTTGATCCTCTTGTTCATTATGTATTACAATGTCTCCAGAAAAAGAATTTGTAACTTTGGAAATATAAAACGTCGAATTTAACAATGATCTATAACTATGGCTTAATTCCATGTTATAAGTATAAGAAGGCTCCAGAAAGGGATTTCCGGTTTTGTATGAATTTGTGCTATAATACCATTTATTAGGATTTATAATTAAATAAGACGGTCTGTTAATTCTACTATTTACTGCTATTGAGAAATTGTGATTTTCATTGGGCATATATTGTATATAAACTGTCGGAAACCAATTTAATTTATCTTTGTTTACAGTCTCCGATTCTTTAGAAATAGCTTTGGTAATGACATATTCAGCTCTTAATCCTGCTTTTACCTCCCATTTTTTACCGAACTCTTTCTTTGCATCTATGTATGCTGCATAATTGTCCTCATAATATTTAAAAATGTCGCTTTGAGATATTTGAGGCATGATATTGGCGTTTTCATCATAAAAAACCGTATTCAGGTCACTAATATTTTCCGTTATACTCATTTTAGCCCCATAATTAAATGCTATTTTTTTTAAGGCTAAATGTGCATCTATTTTGGCTGAAACATTTTTAATCAACAATTCATTTTTATTATCCGCATCAATAAAACTATTTGATGATTTACTGTTTGAGCTAAACCGATTGTTTCTTTCGTAATCATATATGAAATAATCAATATCTGCCATGATATAATTCTCTGTTGATGAACTTTTATTAGTTAAATTGAGATTAAACGTATTAATACTTAGATCGAGGTCGGAAATTCCCTGAGTTTCTATTCGTTCGATATTACCATTATTATAAAGAATATCGGAATTAATAAATTCATCTTGAGAACGATCTGCAAAATATCCCATATGTTGTGTACCTGCCTTAAACGTGGGCGTAATATCATAACTGGCGTTAAAAGCACTGCCAAAATAATCATCTCTCTTAATGTACTTAAGATTATTATCCCATGTATCATCAGGGTAGAAATACCGGTATTTATTCGTTTCTATCATCTTACTTTTGTATGCATCCACATCATAAGAAATTCCAATCTTGTTCTTCTGATAGTTGAAATTTCCCCCCACGATACCCGTCGGATATACTCCCTGCTTATACGAACTCCTTAAAATAGTATTCCAACTATCCTTTTTAGCCTTTTTCAACTGTATATTGACAATCCCACTATTACCCTCCGCATCGTATTTTGCAGGCGGGGTAGTGATTACCTCTATGCTTTTTATATTATCTGAGGGAATTGATCTTAGGTAATTAACCAAATCTTCTTCTGAAAGTTGTACTAACCGGTCGTTTACCATCACGGACATTTCGCTCTTACCAATCATAGAGATTTGGTCATTTTGAACCCTTATACCCGGTGTAATCCTCAAAGCGTCCAGAGCATCGCCGCCGGATGCGGCAACAGAATTCTCAACATTGAATATCAACCGGTCTACCTTTCTCTCGATTAGCTTTTTTTGTCCGGTTACAGTTATAGATTGAAGTTCTCGTACCTTTTGTATTATGATGCTCCCCAAATCCAAATTATCCGTCAGGTCTATATCCTGCGAATAGAGAATCTCTCCTATATGATTGATTTGCAATGTATAAGAACCCTGCGAAAGGTTGGATAAAGTGAAACTTC
>JAISSC010000186.1 GCA_031273305.1 Flavobacteriaceae bacterium | reverse complement strand
TTTTGCTCCCCGCTCATCACCCGTTTCATATTCTTCCTCACCGCGCTCATCATATGCCGTACTGTTCATACATTTCCCAAAAGACTTCTTCCCTCAAAAGATATCCTCCATCTCCCACAAATAACTCTTCAAGTCCCGCGGAGGTCTCTCTTACCACCTGACTGTCATGGACACTCCCGGCGGTAAAAAGCAGATTCATGAGCTTTCCCGTTTGTGTACAGACCCCGTGCGCCTTAAACCCCAAAAACCAGCCCTGGCTTGTTTTCCCCTTTTTCAAGAGTTTCTAGAGATGCCCTATACTCATTTTTATTTTGAAATAGATGTATCTGATCCTCCACTTTTCGGATGGTCAGGTGCAGCTATTTGGCTTTTTTTACATTTTCCGATTTTTCTTCAATCCGTATATTATCAAAATCAAAAGGTGTTTGGTACTTTATTAAATGAAAATTATAGTTATTTGGGTCCACCGGATTAACAAAAATACCAGTATAGTAATTCCATTTGCTGCCTTTGTGTTCATTTACCCCAGGAAAAGAATCTGATATCTTTCTAAACTGTTTCCCAAATTCTTCAAGTGAGAGCGGAGATATATCGTTTTTTTCACAAAATGCTAAGTACGCAACTGAATAAAGCATTTTGACCGGATGCTTTAGATGATTCCCATCGGGGAAATAAGAATTAAGTGGAACAATATGTTCCCGCCAAAATTGAGCGACAGAAGTATTTTGAGAGATTAAAATCCTTGTTTTATTTGCTTCAAATCTACTGTGAATATAGAGGGCCAGCTTGTTCAATTCTGGTTTATTTCTAAGGTAACCATGAGCGATTTTTAACAGTTGGGTAAATATCTTATCACGCATTACCTCCGATTGGAGTTTGTTTCCAAGCTCCATATCAATGCCGCGATCTTCAACAGTATTTTTGAAATCTATAATGACCAGACGCTTCAAGAAAGCGGTATCATCAATGTCCGTAAAACTGGGAAATTTATTTGTAGCCAATAATAATTTCCCCTTAAATTTGAATGAAACGATATTGCTGCTATGGGGGTTTCGTACGGCAATATCGGTATTTCCTGCAATTTTTTTAAGATTTTCATTATCGAATGTTTTCTGTTTTCCTGTTTCTTCAGCGATAGCCATCCGCAGTAATCGCATACGTATAAAATCAGGTCGGATATCAGAATCAGTCCTCGGTGACTTTATAAAGGAATTGGTATTAAAAGAATCTGCATAAGTACCCAAGATAAATTTCAAAGTATTCAAAATTGTTGATTTGCCAGAATTAGTCGGACCGACAATGATTGGAATTATCTTCTCGTCATTATTTCCAATCAAAAAAGAGGAAATTATTTGGAGGAAGGATATTATAACCTCTTTGTTTCCTTGGGCATTTTCGTTTTTGTCATATAAAGCGTTTGATACCGTATCCAGAAAAATATCCGAATAATCTTCTTCTGTAAGACCTTCCATGTATCTAGCGTTTGCAATACAACGAAAATATTTATCGGGACTGTGTTGATAGAGCCTATCTTCTTGAATGTTATAAATACCATTTTGGGTATTAATTTGATAAGGATCAATATCGAAATCGTCTTCCTCCTTTTTAATACCTGGCAGGTCTTTGATATTTTGTAAAACCTGCCTGGTAAGGCTGTTGAAAAAATTCAATTTTGAATAGTCTCTCTGTTTAAAATATTGTTGATCCATTGCCATAAGAATCTCAGCTTTTATAAATTCTCTAATCCTTGCAGATTCCAGATCTTCAACGTATCGCTTGCCATCATAAAATAATGGCACATATTTTCCCTTCACCTTATCCCGGACAAGCAAAATATGATTTTTTACCACCACCTTATTCGCCAACATTAGATCTATCGGCGTCTCTATGCTCAAAGGTTTATTGACTCTTGCCATATCGCACATAATTACACTCCCGTTGTTGGCAATCGGTTAGAAATAAAAATCAAGAGAACTAAAAAAATTTAGTTATTTTCCCAAAAAATGTCAATACCTCGCGTTAAATTTTACCATAGGGAGGAAGGGATCTCATGTAAAAATCTTACCGTTGCCAACATACACAATACCCCGACAAAGACAATACGAAGGAATAATGAGGTTGACTATGAAAGAACGACAGTCCCTGGTTAACGTTCCGGAGGACATCAAGTTATTCATGAGGGGAAAAAAGATTCTCAGGATATTATCTGTCTCCAGAAATTCCTCAACGCGGCTCTTGATAATCTTGACCGATTGGCTCACCATGCTCCCGGCACTTATTGACATACGGCTCATGGTGAGATTTTACCATGAGATATCACATCCTTTTTTGCTTTATTTTCCATAGTATTTTCTTCCCCAATTACGCCATTTCTACGCAATATTACGCAGTATCTACGCAGTAACGATTATTAGCTATTCATGCCCCTGTTGGGTGGATGGTAGATTAATTCACTTTTTCACACAATACTTCAGCCGTGATTCGAATTAGTCGTCGGAATGTATTTCTCCCGCCTTTTCGCGTTTAAACCGTGTTTTTTAAGCAGCTTGGCGATCCGTTCCCGACTTGCCCCTATCCCCCGTTTCCGCAGTTCCGCCTGTATCCGCGGCGCCCCATATCTCCCGTGATGCTCCTTCTGGATGGTCCGCGGAATCACCGCCAGTTCCGTGTCTGCCCGATCCCATTTGTCCGATACCCCATGCTTCACCCACCGGTAATAGGCGTTCCGGATTAATCCGGACAGCCCGGTCATCTCTGTAATGGTGTATCGGTCTTTGTTATTCAGCATAAACCCATACATCATTACCGGAGGGGCACTTTCACAAAGATGACCGCCACCGTGCCAGCATGCTCGTGCTTATCCCCAACTCCCCGGCTACCTGCCCAATGGTCTTGTTCTCCTGTTCCGCCATAGCCACCGCCGCCTCTTTGTAGTCCCTGGTGTACTTCTGTCTTTCTACTGCCACAATTCCTCTCCTTAATGAGTTTCTTTATGTCTTAACTATTTGCCTACCGGATCGGAGCAGGTCAATTAGCTATTCATGCCTGCCTTGTAGAGCATTATATTCCTCCTCAGAAATAAGATTATTCTCATAAAATTCTCTAAGCATTTGATAATACTGATGGCGTATATCGTTTCTAAGTATTAATAAGTCAATATTTTTACTGTCGGTTTTTCTTTCCGATTCCCTTTTCAGGAAAGAAAACAATTTAAATATTAATGATCCCCTCTTTTTTCCACTCGCCAATTTTTCAGTATCTCGTATTTTTATACTCCATTGATACCCGGCCTCTAAAGAAATTTTTCCAGTTGCTATAAGATTTAAAACATCCGGCGTTCCATATTTTAAAATTGCTTTAGATTGTTCAATCCGTTTTGCAGGGACACCTAATTTAAAACCTAAATAATACGAGCTACGCTTTTTCATTTTCTTTATTTCTTCAGGATCATTTGTCAACTCTTCAAATTTTATTTTTTCCTTTAATTGTTGATATTCCCATTTTCCTGAAACACCGAATTCTTTAACCGCCTCCAATAGTTCTTTATTACTGGAAATCGTTCGTCTTGGTATTATGTTGCCTATGGTCTCATCCTTCAATAGTATATGTGTTCGGACCATGTTCGATACCCAATTCCGCAAAAAGTTGGATCTCGTCCAGAAGGGTATTGGGAAAAAGAATCCTATTCCCAATTCTGACAAATTTACAGAAAGGCCATGTTTTGTTTCGCACTCCTCTGTTAAGAGATGAGAGCGAAATTCCGAGGATGTGGCAAATCTCTTGCCGTGAATAAAAACGCTTTTCGGGGGACATTTTTTAATCCTCTGATGAGAAATCTGTCAACGAGAAGTTAACAGCCCAGAGTCCATGAAAGAGACCAACCCTCTTTATGTCAAAGAGGCAGGGTTAAAAAAATGTATGGTTTTCATATTTATCCTTTAATTATCCAAAATAAAAATGGAAATGTCAAGAGAGCGCATTGCCTCATCGAAATTCTAACCCTACGGGGGTCATGCCTCATCGTAAAATTCTAACCCAAAACTAAAACGGCCGTCCACCATACTAGCTCAGGCGGAGGCTACAAGTGGGGTTAGACAT
>JAISSC010000182.1 GCA_031273305.1 Flavobacteriaceae bacterium | reverse complement strand
CAATAAGTTGATCCGGGATAAATTCTCCTGCGGTCAGGGAAAGGATACCATTGTCATTACAGATAAAAAAATGACCGTTAATTTCAGCAGCAATAGGTTTAACATAAGGAGAAGGAAGTGCGTCTACTCCTATAATATGAATAGTTCCTTTGGGAAAATTTTTATAGGAATTTTGTAAAATATAAGCTGTTTGAATTAAATCAAAGGGCATTATCTGATGAGAAATATCGACTATGGTAACCTCCGGTAGTTGGCTATAAATAGTGCCTTTTAGCGAAGCGACATGAAAATCATCCAGTCCAAAATCTGTGGTGAGTGTTATTATTCCCATTTTTTAATTTCCAAGACAAAGTTATTGCTTATTTTTGTTTTTGTAAAATTAAAAGAAAGATAAAATTTGAATCAGTTGCAAATCATATTGGAGGGAGTAGATTTAAAAATATTTTATGGGGAGTATAACCGGAACTTTAAGATATTAGTAAATCATTTTCCCAAGTTAAAAATCACGGGGAGGGATAAGATAATTTCCGTTTTGGGAAATAATGAAGATTTATTGTTATTCAGGGAGAAACTTCAGGAAATAACGAATTACATCAATAAATACAATAAATTGAATGACGTGATTCTGGAAGGAATCCTTAATAGGAACGAAAAAGGGGAGGAGCCGGGTGAGAAGCCTGAAGATGTCATAGTTCACGGAATAGGAGGAAAAATAATCAGGGCAAAAACAGAGAATCTTAAAAAACTGGTAGAATCCGTTGAAAGAGATGATATGGTTTTTGCCGTAGGACCTGCAGGAACAGGGAAAACCTATACCAGTGTGGCTTTAGCTGTGCGTGCTTTAAAGAATAAAGAAGTTAAGAGGATAATATTAACCCGTCCGGCAGTGGAAGCAGGTGAGAGTCTGGGGTTTCTTCCCGGAGATTTGAAAGAAAAATTAGACCCTTATTTGCAACCCTTATATGATGCGTTGAAAGATATGATAAGTCATGAGAAATTAGCTTCTTACATAGATAAAGGAATTATTGAAATAGCACCTTTGGCATTTATGAGAGGTCGAACCTTAGATGAAGCCTTTGTTATCTTGGACGAAGCTCAGAATACGACACATTTGCAAATGAAAATGTTCCTGACACGTATGGGATCAAATGCTAAATTTATAATTACTGGAGATCCGGGACAAGTGGATTTGCCTAAACAACAAAAATCAGGATTAAAAGAAGCTATTTACCTGTTGAAGGAAGTTAAAGGCATCGGCTTTATAAAATTGACGGAAGTAGACGTAGTCCGTCATAAACTCGTGAGGAAAATATTAGAAGCCTACCATAAACAGGAAGAATTGGAAGAATAAAGTTAAAATACGGCATTTTCAGAAATAATATCAAAAGATAAGGCTTTTATCTTATATGGGTTGGTCTTGTCGGATAAATTTTTATAGGCGTTATTTTCTAAACTTCAACAAAATGCTATTACCCACTACGCTCACACTGCTTAATGCCATGACAACCCCTGCAATTATAGGGCTTAACAGGAATCCGTTAACAGGGTATAAGATTCCTGCCGCTATGGGAATACTTATCACATTATAGATAGAAGCCCAAAATAAATTTTGTTTAATAGTAGTGACGGTTTGTTTAGATAATTTAATAGCCTGAGATACTTTCAGAAGGTCTCCGGAGATAATAGTCATCTCGGCTACATCCATTGCAATATCGGAACCTTTCCCCATTGCAATCCCAACATCTGCCTGTGCTAAAGCTGTGCTGTCATTAATTCCGTCTCCAATCATAGCCACTATTTTTCTATCATTTGAGGAATTTTGGAGTTGTGTTACAAAATCAATTTTTCCCTGAGGAGAAACTTCTGCCTTAAAGTTATGAATACCTACCTGCTCTGATACCCGTTGGGCAGTTTGTTCATTATCTCCCGTAAGCATATATACCTCAATACCTTGTTCTTGTAGTTGTTTTATTGCTTGTTTGGAAGATGGTTTTATTGGGTCGGAAATGGAAATAGAGGCTAATATTTGAGATTCGTCGGCGAATAAGATAATCGTATTGGCTAAAGATAGTTTTTCATTAACCCACTGATTTACAGGCTCTGTTAAAGGAATGCCATATTCCTTGAGCAAAGGCAAATTCCCGATATAATATTTTTTATCCTGATAGGTTCCCTGTATTCCTCTTCCTGTGATGGTTTCGATTTGTATGTCGGGAATAAACGTAATGGATTCGTCATTTATATAGTGTACTACGGCATCGGCTAAAGGATGTTCGGAAGATTTCTCTATGCTGTATAACAGGTTTAGTTCCGGTTGTTTCTTCTCCGTAAACCATTTACTGTCATTTACCTGAGGTTTGCCCTCCGTGATAGTACCGGTTTTATCCAGTACAACGGCGTTTACCTTTTTAGCCATTTCCAAACTTTCGGCATTTTTAATAAGGATACCCTGTTCCGCACCTTTTCCCATCCCGACCATAATAGCAGTGGGAGTAGCCAGACCCAGTGCACAAGGGCAGGCAATGACCAACACGGTAACAAAGCATTGAAGTCCGTAAATAAATCCGTGATTCCCCCCTAAAATAATCCATATAATAAAAGAAATCAGGGCGATGATAAAAACGGTTGGAACGAATATTCCCGCAATTTTATCTACCAGTTTTTGTACGGGAGCCTTACTTCCCTGAGCTTCCTGAACTGTTTTTATAATCTGGGATAGTAATGTTTCGTCTCCTACTTTCTCTGCCTCGAACTGAAAACTCCCTTTTTGGTTTATAGTCCCGGAAAAGACATAAGAATCCGGTGTTTTTTCAACAGGAATAGGTTCTCCGCTTATCATACTCTCGTCCACAAAAGAAGAACCTGATAGCACCACTCCGTCTACGGCTATTTTCTCTCCGGGCTTTACCAGAATTATCATTCCCGGTTTTACCGCCCTGACGGGGAGTTCTATGGGTTCATTTTCCTGAACGACAGTTACGGTCTTAGGTTGTAGCCCCATAAGTTTTTTTATGGCTGATGAAGTGTTTCCTTTAGCTTTCTCTTCTAAAGTCTTCCCTAATAATACAAAAGCGATAATTACTGCGGAAGCCTCAAAGTATACATGAGATTCCAATTCCTGATTAGTCCAAAAGGAGGGAAACAGAGTATTGAACACACTGAAAGCATAAGCTATTCCGGTGCTGACGGCTACCAGAGTGTCCATATTAGCCGTATGGTGTTTGCTTTGCTTATAGGCGTTAATAAAAAATTGTTTACCAAAAAAGAAAACTACGGGAGTAGCCAAAGCCCACATAACATAATTTGCCCAATGCTGATGCATTAAGGAGGGTGTCATACCTATACTGACCAAAGGAATAGAGAAAATTAAAGCTCCGATAGTTCTCCTTTTTAAGGAATCGAAATGTTCTTTATGAATGATCTCCAGAGAATCTCTGGCATCTTCGCTGTCTTCAATCAATAGGTCATAACCTATTTCCTGTAAGGATTCTTTTAGCTTGACTGGGTTGATTAAAGAGGGAATATATTCGATATGAGCAGATTCATTGGCATAGTTCACGGCGGCAGAAATAACTCCCGGTTGCTGGGATAAAATATTCTGACTGCTATTGGCACAGGAAGCACAACTGAGGTTTATAATCGGAAATGCCTTTTTCACGGAGGGAACCTCATATCCCAAACTTCGGATTTCTTTTACCGTTTTAGAAATAGCCTCCGCCGGATGAGCGGTTGTTATCTTTACCCTTTTGTTATTCAGTTCCACAATATGTTCTACTATTTCATCAATAGTATTCAATTCCTTGTCTATAATAGAAGCACAATGTTCACTATTCACATTTTCCAGAGGAATATAAAAGATATTTTGAGTGTTTATTTGAGAAGAATCCATACTCTTAGCATTTGTGTTAAAGGAAAAAAATTATCATTTTAAATACTTATACAAAAGTAAGTTAAAAAGACGTAACCGTTTTATATAATCTTGGAATAAGTTTATAATAGTGGTTAATTCCAATAGTTTTTATATTTTTGCATGACTTTATTTCAAAAGGCCTCATAGTTCAATGGATAGAACAAAAGTTTCCTAAACTTTAGATGTGAGTTCGATTCTCGCTGGGGCTACAATTTTAAAAGGTTTAATCATTCGGCTTTGCTAACTATGCATAAACTTCATGACTTTGACACTTTCAAAGGCTCAATTTGTAACCATATAATAATCAATATCTTATAATTTTTACGACACCAATTTGTGTGACGTAAGCAGAAAAACATATTTGGTGGTACTTGTCCTGAAAGGACAGATTTTCATAACCGCAGGTCGGCGACCTGCGGGCAACGACAACCAATAACATCGCCTGAAAGGCGGGACTGGTACTGCCTTTCAGGCAGAGAGTAGGGGTGGGTACTCTCCGCAGGTCGCCGACCTGCGGTTATGAAGATTCAGCCCTTTGGGCTGTCCAAAAAATCATTTAAGGTGTCGCATAGTCAAAGTCAGGAGAATGTCAGTCAGCATTGCCAATAAACTTTATAAAATACTTCCTGTAAAATTCAGTTTGAGAGTTTTTTACCAAATGCCAAATCTCCTGCATCTCCCAATCCGGGAACGATATATTGGTTTTCGTCCAGCTTATCATCAACAGAGGCGATCCATAACTCTGCGCTTTCAGGAAGTTTGGTTTTTATATATTCTATTCCCGGATTAGAACCTATGGCTGCAACAATATGCACTTTTTTAGGAGTTCCCTGATTCAACAATACTTCATAGACATTTGCCAGAGATTTTCCGGTAGCCAACATAGGGTCTGAAATGATTAAAGTTTTATCCTGTAAGGACGGGGTTGCTAAGTATTCTACAACAATTTCAAACTCGCGGTCGCTGTTTGGATGATGTCTAAAAGCCGAGACAAAAGTTGTTTCCGCCTGGTCAAAAAAGTTCATCATTCCCTGATGTAAAGGTAAACCTGCGCGTAAGATAGTACATAAAACAGGTTGTTGTACTAATAATTCCGTAGGTTTCACACCCAGCGGAGAATTTATATTTACTGTGTAATACTCTAAGGTTTTACTTAATTCGTAGCCTAAAATTTCTCCTATTCTCTCCAGATTTTTCCTGAAGCGCATTCTGTCTTTTTGAATAATGATGTCTCTAAGCTCTCCAACAAAGTGATTAAGTATGGATTGAGTTTTACTGAAATCATGAACGATCATATTTTTTCTTTTCCGTAAAGATAAGTATTTGTCCCAAAATTGTGCAACTACAATTTATGATATTTTTATTTTTCCTGACATTCATTAATCTCCCCGATGTTTATTTTATACATAAACTTACTCAGGAAGAATTGATAGAGAATATAAAAACATGCGTATTTCAAGATTAAAACTCGTTTGAGAATGCAATTTTATTGTAAAACATTCTCCGTTAGGAGACAATTTTTGTAAAAAGACCCGATTATAATTTTATGGCTGCAATAATTTGTATAAAACTTGGAATAATTCAGTAAAATGTTTTACAAGCACCTGTAAATCAGTGAATTAAATAAACAAGAGAAATCCAACTTTTTAACAAAGGAAATGCTGCTCCCGGACTTGTTTTTGAATATATCTTTGGCATAACAATAAAACAAAATATATCATGAAAACAAGAGTAATTAAAATCGGATTTTTTAGCTTAGTATTAACAACAGTATTAAGTTTATCTTCATGTGAATGGTTTAAATCTAAGCCAAAACCCGGAACTGTGGTTGATAGTTTATCGGTTCCTAATGACAGCTTATTGGTTCCCAGAGAAGATTCTTTGAAAATTAAAGAAGTAGGAGACCCAATTATTGAAGATTCAAAACCCGAAGCTAAACCTGAAGAAACTAAGTAGTTTAAGGCTTTTAAAATCCAAATGTTACAGAATACCGTCTCAAAACTGAGGCGGTTTTTTTATTTCCGTATTTGTAAGCGAATCACGCCCCAACTTGAAGTCGAAATTTTCGACTTCAACTATGAATTATTCCATAAATCTACGAAAAAGTAAGCTAGCCACAACATACATGATGTTAGGACAGTACGTAGACAAGTTGGAACTGGGCTAAATTCACGATTCTTCCTCAGGGTAATATTCAAACAGGAAGTCGTTATAAGGAAATCGTTTGATGTGTATTTCTTTTACCTGTTCATAGATCACTTTTTTCAGTTCCTCGTAATTTTCCTTAGTTACTGCCGAAATAAAAACAGTCGGATAGTCGGATTTTGCCATCCATGTCTTTTTCCAGTCTTCCAGAGAATAATTTCTTTTTGTTATCGGAGTTAGATCGTCCTCGTCCTTTTTCTCATAAGTGAAATTATCTATCTTATTAAACAGCATAATAGTAGGTTTATCCGCTGAATGTATATCTGCCAAAAGAGTATTTACCGCATTGATATGATCCTCAAAACTCGGATGAGAAATATCCACTACATGAATCAACAGGTCTGCCTCACGGACTTCATCCAAAGTTGATTTAAAAGATTCTACCAGCTGTGTCGGAAGTTTTCGTATGAAACCAACCGTGTCAGTAAGTAAAAAGGGCAGGTTCCCAATAACCACTTTCCGCACCGTAGTGTCTAAAGTTGCAAATAATTTATTTTCCGCAAAAACCTCTGATTTACTTATTACATTCATCAAAGTGGATTTTCCTACATTGGTGTACCCTACTAAAGCCGTCCGTACAAGTTTTCCACGGTTATTTCTTTGGGTAGCCATCTGTTTATCTATGGATTTGAGTTTCTCCTTAAGAAGCGAAATCCTGTCACGAATGATACGTCGGTCGGTTTCTATTTCCGTTTCTCCCGGTCCCCTTAGTCCGATACCTCCTTTTTGCCTTTCAAGGTGAGTCCACATACGTGTCAGTCGGGGAAGTAAATATTCATACTGGGCTAATTCTACCTGAGTTCTGGCATAAGAAGTCTGTGCCCTTTGGGCAAAAATGTCAAGGATAAGATTTGTGCGGTCGAGAATCTTTATATCTAATTCTTTTTCCAAATTTTTAAGTTGGGAGGGAGTTAGTTCATCATCAAATATAATAGTATCTATATCATTTTCCTGAGCATATTGGTTAATCTCTTCAAGTTTTCCACTACCGACAAAAGTCCGGGAGTTGGGCTGATCCAGTTTCTGGGTAAATCGTTTAAGAACCGATGCTCCGGCTGTATGAGCAAGAAATTCCAGCTCATCCATATATTCCCTGAGTTTTTCCTCATCCTGATCTGGGGTAATTAATCCGATAAGAACTGCTTTTTCATATAGTGCTTCTTTTCTTTCCAGCATATTGTTTCTTTGTAAAGGGCAAATTTAGGTAATTTTCAGTACCGTAGGATAAAGTTTTTGTAATTCATGACTTTTTAACATTACCTGTCTTTGTCGGTGTAAACCTGTCATGTCGGGAGCCTGTTGAGAGGAGGCACGCTGATATAGAGACGTCCCAATTTGGGCGTCTCCACGTTATATCGTTCATTGTTATTATTGTTATGCAATTCGGGTGTCTCTGTGCGTTATTATTCGTTATGTAAATTGGAGACGTTGTGAAAATTGGGTTAGACACCCATTTCGGTACCGCAAAAATCATAAATTCCTGATTGTAATATAGTTGCAAAAACAGGCTCCTGAAAAATGTCAAAGTCGGGAGATACTTAACAGGAAAAGATTACATTAATATTTTTATCCTTTATCCATGATGAGTTGGCAAGTTTATCCAGATAAATAGTTCCTATAAAATAATTTCCGTGAGGACTATTGTATTTCTCCTCTATGGATAAAAAATCGTCAAATCCGGGAAATTCATCATGGTATCGTACATAGACCCTATACTTTCCGTTGTTTACCAGCTTTAAGTCTTTATCTACATGGATATATTTTTTGTTCTCATATTTATAATCGTAGGTTAAGGCAGATATGTCCGACAGGACGGCAGAACCCGTAGGTTTATCTCCTGCGCCTTTGCCTATCATTAATTGGTTCTCTGAAAAAGCACTTTCCAGAACTACTCCGTTATATTCGTATTTCACGTGAGCCAAAGGGTCTTCCTTTTCTATGAAAGTAGGAGCACAAAAACCGGTAATCTCATTTCCGTTCTTATTGCATTTGGCTATCAGTTTAATAGCATAATTCCTTTGTCGGGCAAATTTCAAATCAAAGTCGCTGATCCTTGAAATCCCGAAATTAAAAATATTTTCAGGGTTGGTAATAAGTCCGAAAGCGTGAAAAAGTATGATGCACAGTTTATATTTAGGATCAATTCCTTCCACATCCAGTGTAGGGTCAGATTCGGCAAATCCTTTTTCCTGAGCCTCTTTTAAAACTACGGGATAAGAAATATTCTCATCAATCATCTTAGTCAGGATAAAGTTAGTAGAACCGTTAAATATCCCTGAAACGGAGGTTAACAAGTCATTATCGTAATATTCTTCCAAATTTCTGATAATGGGAATACTGGCACAAACTGAGGCTTCATATAAGAAAGGTACCTGATATTTTTTCTCCAGTTCCAGAAGTTCCGGCAAGTGCTCCGCTATCATTTTTTTATTGGCTGATACTACTGCTTTTCCGTTTTTCATAGCCTCCGAAACTATCTCAAACGCAGCCTTTGCATCATCGATCAACTCTACTATCACATTTATCTCAGGGTCGTTTAACAGTTCGTTTTTGTCTGTGGTAAAATATCTTTTGTCGATAGGTCTGGGTTTATCCGCATGTTTAATACAGATTTTTTTAATGTTGGCTTCAACGCTTCCGGCTTCTTCCAATACTTTGTATAAGCCGGTTCCTACGCAACCAAAACCAAAAAGTCCTAATTTAAGTTTGTTTTTTGTCATGTTTTATTCTTGTAAACTTTCAGTATCTCTATTTATCTTTTTACCTTATATTAAGCAAGAGCCTGTTCTAAATCCTGAATCAGGTCATCTATATTCTCTATTCCCACAGATAGCCGTATTAAAGAATCTTGTATTCCGGTTTCTTTTTTAATCTCGACAGGAGTTGATTTGTGCGTCATAGTTGCAGGATGGCTCACCAGACTTCTTACGTCTCCCAAGTTTTCTGCAAGTACAAATAATTTAGTTCGGGTGGTTACCTTAAAAGCAGCATCCAAAGTATCTTCTTTTAAGCTGAACGAAAGCATCCCCCCAAATGCTTTTTGCTGTTTAACCGCTATGTCATGATTTTTATGAGTCTTTAATCCCGGATAGTATACTTTATCTACTTTAGGATGACTAACAAGATATTCTGCTATCTTCAGAGCATTTTGAGAATGTTTTTCCAGTCGCAAATGGAGGGTTTGCAATCCGCGTAACGTCAGCCAGCTGTCAAAAGGAGATAATACTCCGCCCGATGTATTCTGGAGGTATTTAAGTTCCTCAGTTAGTTCCGGAGTATTTACAACTACAAATCCGGATAAAACATCTCCATGCCCGGATAAATATTTGGTTCCGCTGTGTACTACTATATCAGCACCCAACTCTATCGGTCTTTGGAGAGCCGGAGACAGAAAGGTATTGTCCACGATTAATAAGGCTCCGACACTTTTAGCCACTTTGGCAATTTCTTCAATGTCTGATACCTTTAAGGTCGGGTTGGTGGGAGTTTCGAGCCAGATAAACCGGGTTTTGGAAGAAACCGCTTCTTTAACATTCTTTATCTCTGTGGTGTCGATAAACTTTGAGGTGATTCCTAAACGGTTATATACAGTAGACAATATACGATAAGTTCCTCCGTATACATCATTTACGGCTATTACTTCATCTCCCTGATTCAACAGTTTTAATACGCAATCAGTTGCCGCCAGCCCGGAAGCAAAAGCAAATCCGCTCAAACCTCCTTCCAGTTCTGCAATTGCCTCCTCCACTACTTTCCGTGTAGGATTAGCCGTTCTGGAATAGGCAAAACCTTTGTTTACATCAGGAGCTTCCTGTACGTAAGAGGAGGTCTGGTAAATAGGAGTGGAGATAGCCCCCGTTAATTCATCAGGTTTTGAAATGTGTACGATTTTTGTTTCTAGTTTCATGATACTGTTGTTTTTACAATTAATAAATTAGTCTATTCATTATAAAACAACTTATTCAAGATTTCCATTTTTCCGAAAAAAGCCATAAAAGAGACTCCCTCCGACAGTCCGAAAGAAGCTTATATGATTAATTTTAATTGTTCAAAGCTGTTTCCGACTTATCTATCCCATATGGGTTGGATGCAGCACCTACTCTTAAAGAGGGTTGCTAAGGTATCATAGGGCCAATTCCCTCCACCTTTCTTGATAAGCAATTTTATTAATGACCTATAACTATTCGCAAAGGTATAACTAAAAAATATAACTATGCAAGAGATTTGGAAAAAATATTTAACCGTTTGTATGGTTTTTAATAAACTATCTCCGTGTTATTATTGTAGATATGCCTGAAAATCAAAGTATGGCAACCTTGATAACGAGCTTCGCTTATCCTGACAGGGTTCCTGTTAGAATATGTGTTACTGTGCTGTGCATAATGCAGAAACAGTTATTTCACAAATACGGAATAGGCGGTACCCATACTGCCATCAGTCAAATCCTGCCTTACTCCGTTCTTCCACAGAACGGGCTTGTGGTTATCCTCACCTGCCACATATACATCATTGCCCGATACGAATACGGATTTGGCTTCACCGGAACTTGTAAAAGGCAAAGTTTGCCTTACACCGTTTTTCCATAGCACAGGCAGTATGGTCAAATCATCAACATCAACATCAATACCTGCTACATATACATCATTGTCCGATACAAATACGGAATTGGCAGAAGCATACCCTGTGGCAGGGAAAGTTTGCACCGTTCCGTTTTTCCATAATATTGGCGTTGTATAACTATGACTATAATTATAATAACTATTACCCGCCACATATACATCGTTGTTCGATACAAATACGGAGAAGGCTGACGCAGACCTTGTCCCTGTGGTGGAGAGAGTTTGTTTTACGCCGTTTTTCCATAGCATGGCACCGTAACCGTAGTCATCGCCTACCACATATACATCAGAACCTGATACAAATACGGATTTGGCAAAACCATAGCCTGTGCCATCGGATAAATCCTGCTGCATACCGTTTTTCCACAGGGTGGCTACTTGTACGCCACCGTTATATGTTTCGCCGGCTACATATACATCATTGCCCGATACAAATACGGAAAAGGCATAAGAAACGTTTGTACCATAGGTCAAATCTTGCCTTAGACCGTTTTTCCATATGGCGGCTACCTTGCTGTGTGAATCGTTATATACATAACCTGCTACATATACATTGGGAGAAACCGTTACTGTGTCAGTCTCAATATTGTTATCATACGGGCATGCGGTCATTACTATTGTTGCTATCATCATTATGACTACGGCAATCTTACTAAAAAATCTTTGTCTCATTTTTATTTGTTTTATACTCAATAAAGAGCTGTTATTTCACAAATACAGAACAAGCTACACCCCCCATACTACCATCAATTAAATCCTGCAGCACGCCGTTTTTCCACAGGACAGGCTTGTATTTATGCTCACCTGATACATATACATCATTGCCCGATACGAATACGGAAGAGGTTAATACATAGCTTTCGCCTGTGGCGGAAAGGATTTGCTTTACGCCGTTTTTCCATAGTACTAACTCATCGTTATCATAACCTGAGACATATATATTATTATCCGATACGAATACGGAATTGGCTTCCGCATGCCCCGTTCCCATGACAGGGAGAGTTTGTTTTACTCCGTTTTTCCATAGCACGGGCTTGTCGTTATCAACGCCTGCTGCATATACATCATTGCCGGATACATAGACGGAATAGGCTTGAGCACCTACTGCGCCATCGCTCAAATCATACTTTATGCCGTTTTTCCACAGAATGGCTACATATATATTTGAAGCGTTATATGTGTAGCCTGCCACATATACATCAGAGCCCGATACGAATACGGAAGAGGCTCCACCATCTCCTGCATTGAGGAGGGTTTGCTTCACGCCGTTTTTCCATAGCACGGGCTTGAAGTTATCATCACCTGAATCTGCTACTCTACCTGCCACATATACATCATTGCCCGATACGAATACGGAACAGGCTACACCACTACCATAGGCAAAATTCTGTCTTACGCCGTTTTTCCACAGTATTGGCTCGTATTTGTTGTTGCCGTCGTAATTAAAACCTGCCACATATACGTCGTCATCCGATACAAATACGGAATAGGCATAAGAAAAAGGAAAAGGGTTTGTGCCATTGGTCAAGTCCTGCCTTAGACCGTTTTTCCACAAGGCAGCTATACCTTTGTCTGAAGCGTTAACGTAGTAGCCTGCCACATATACATCACCGGGCAAAATATCTGACGAAACGGTGAGCGTACAACTGCCTGTTTTGCCGTTGCTTGTCGTAGCGGTAATAATAGCCGTGCCTGTGGCTACTGCTGTAACTTCGCCTGTGGCGGGGTCAACGGTGGCTACTAAGGGAATGTTGCTACTCCATGTTATGGTCTTGTCGGTTACATCGGCAGAGGTTATTTCTGCCGTGAGGGTTTGCTTATCGCCTACATGCAACTCAAGAGTGGCAGGAGAAACGGTTACTCCATTAGACAGGCATGCGGTCATTACTATTGTTGCTATCATCATTATGACTACGGCAATCTTACTAAAAAATCTTTGTCTCATTTTAAATTTATCTTATGCCCAAATAAAGAGCGGTTATTTTTATTATTTATCATCTACTAATTGAACTTACATATTAATAATTTAAAATTTAAACGGCCTTTTTTCGTGTACTCAATTTTATTCGGTAAAGATAAAAAAATATTATACTTGTTGGGCATTTATAAAAAAAGTTCATATGATTAAAAACCGTATATCTGCTCCCTACTCGCAGCGTGGTGTCCTTGCTACGTTCGCAAGTTGGGACGTCCCTACTATGCGACACCTCTTTTGGTATTGCAAAATTTATAAAATGTTGATTGTTATATAGTTGCGAAATCGGTTTTTTAAAGTGCTAAAGTCAGGAATAATAGCAATTTATGCTTGATCATAAAACAACAGTATTAGGATAAAAATTAAATAAAAGAATATGAGCGCATTATTTTTTGTATTTATAAAAAAAATGCTACATTTGCACACTTAAAAAAACAAAAGAGCATAATGCCAACTATTCAACAATTAGTAAGAAAAGGAAGAGTCACACTTACCAAGAAGAGTAAATCGGCTGCTTTAGATTCTTGTCCACAAAGACGTGGAGTATGTACGCGTGTATATACCACTACACCGAAAAAACCAAATTCAGCACTTAGAAAAGTTGCGAGGGTTCGGTTAACTAACGGTAAAGAGGTAAATGCGTACATCCCCGGAGAAGGGCATAATCTGCAAGAGCACTCGATAGTATTGGTGAGAGGCGGAAGAGTAAAAGATTTACCGGGAGTTCGTTATCACATCGTAAGAGGAGCCTTAGACACAGCAGGCGTGCAGGGGCGTTTACAAAGAAGAAGTAAGTATGGAGCTAAACGACCTAAAGAGAAAAAATAGTATTAACGAAATTATTCAGGTAAGATGAGAAAAACGAAAGCAAAAAAACGTCCGCTTTTACCGGATCCAAAGTTTAACGATCAGTTAGTAACCCGTTTCGTTAACAATTTAATGAAGGATGGTAAAAAGAGTATAGCTTTTAAAATTTTTTATGATGCATTAGAGATCGTAGAAAATAAAAAAGAGGATCAGGAAAAAACATCTTTAGAAATATGGAAAGATGCTTTAGAAAATGTAATGCCACACGTAGAAGTGCGCAGCCGAAGAGTCGGAGGAGCTAACTTTCAAATCCCGATGCCTATTCGTCCCGATAGAAAAATCTCTATGGCGATGAAATGGCTTATCAA
>JAISSC010000137.1 GCA_031273305.1 Flavobacteriaceae bacterium | reverse complement strand
GCTCGCTGGTTTCTCTATCCCAAACGATAGCAGTTTCCCGCTGATTGGTAATGCCAATGGCCGCTATTTCCAACCCGGATATTCCTTTTTTTGCGATTACTTCTGCCGCAACTGAAATTTGTGAAGACCAAATTTCTTCGGGGTCGTGTTCTACCCAGCCCGGTTTGGGAAAATGTTGGGTATAATCCTTTTGTGCTACGGAAACAATTCCTCCCCCATGATTAAATAAAATGGCTCTTGAGGATGTGGTTCCCTGATCGAGTGCTAAAATGAATTTCTCTCTCATTTTTTTGTCTTTTTTAGTTAATTGAATGATTAAAAAACTTAATATATTGAAATAAATAAATTTTTTCCCCTGTTATTAGGTTAGTCAAATGTTCTTATTTTATCAATGTATTTCCTTATGGTTCAGCCTCTTAAAAATTTAACATTCTACTAATAAATATCCTTTTGCGAGATTTTTAAATTCTTTTGCTTCTTCGTCAGGCGACTTGCGTTTTTTTCGTTCTCTTAATGCTTCTTTAACCAGAGAAATATCTCCCTGAGCCAAATAACGAACTCCTCCATGCACTAATTTGGTAGAACGGCTTGAGGTTGCCTTTGCAAAATCATGAGCTTCAAACAAAACCGTCCTGTATCCTCTGGTTGCCGCATCCACAGCCGTACCCAACTCACCGGCTCCTCCTCCGATAACAATCACCTCCCATTCAGCAATAGTTTCTAGTTTTGATAATTGTTCGGTTCGTTTCATTTTGTTTTAATATGATTGTTTTTTGCTTCTTTTATATAGACTGTAAATTTACAAAAAAAACAATTCGAAACAATATGATTTTTTTCAATAAAATTTATGTGTGTGAATTTTTTTATACTTGTTTAAATATTAGCGGAATAATTAAGCGTTAACCTTTTAGGCATTAGAAAAAAGAATAAAAGAACAAAAGACAAACAAGGCTTATGATATATTTTGTTTGATGTTTTTTAATTAAATTGATAAAACCCCATTTTTTTAAATATTTTTAGTATTTTTATGCCGTATAAAGTATATAGTATGGTAAGACTAAATAGACGGCAACAGCTTATTATAGATGAATTGGATGAACAGAATTTTATCAAGGTGAGTGACTTGTGCGAAAAATTAGATGTTTCCGCCGTTACTATTAGAAAAGATTTACAATATCTGGAGAATAAAGGATTGTTATACAGGACACACGGAGGAGCCAGCAAACAATCTTTATATGCTTTTGAGAGAACTATCAACGAGAAGGAATTTGTTCGGGTTTCTCAAAAACAAAAGATAGCGAAAGCTGCTCTTCAGTTCGTAAATAATCAGGATTTTATTATTCTTGCTTCCGGAACATCCGTGTATTATCTGGCAAAGATAATTTCGGGGTATGAAAAGTTAACGGTTGTTACTTCTGCTTTGCGGGTCTCAATGGAATTGAGCAAAGACCCTTTTATTGATGTGATACAATTGGGTGGAGATTTGAGGAAAAGTTCTATTTCCGTTGTAGGTGCTTTGACAGAATTTGAATTAAAAAAATTTTCCTGTAATAAATTGTTTCTGGGGATTGACGGTATCGATCTGGATTTCGGGCTGTCTACTTCCAACTCTACGGAAGCTCATTTGAACAAGGTAATGATTGAATGTTCCGAAAAGGTTATTATTTTGGCGGATTCGACTAAAATAAATAAACGAGGTTTTGGAAAGATTTGTGACCTGGATAAGGTAGATGTTTTAATAACAGATAGTGAAATTTCGGAGAAAGACCTAAATGCTTTTGAAGAGCACGGTATAGAGATCATAATTGCTAAATGATAATTTCACAAGTGTAGGTTCATTAGTAAATGCAAGAAAAGTTAACTCTAATAACGTGAAGACGCCCAAATTTGGACGTCCCTACAATGCCTGTTATGGCTCCGCCTGAGGCATAGAATTGTTCTGACTTTGACCATGACACCCTAAATGATTTTTTGGACAGCCTGAAAGGCTGAATCTTCATAACCGCAGGTCGGCGACCTGCGGAGAATACCCGCTCCCACAATTGCCTGAAAGGCAAGACTAGTCCCGCCTTTCAGGCGGTGTTATTAGGTTGCCATTGCCCGCAGGTCGCCGACCTGCGGTTATGAAAATCAAGCCCTCCGGGCTTTGCCTTCGGTATGCAACAATGATAACGCACAGAGAAGACCAAATTGGGACGTCTCTACGTCGCACATCCTCGCAGTTACAAGACACAACATGCTGCGTATCAATTTGTTGCACACCTAACAGCGTGCTATTATGGGTGGGGGAGACTGTTCATTCTACCGAGCTAACATCCCGAATGGGATGTCCTTTATCCCGTTATGAATTGCCGCATTTCGTTTACAAAGACGGTAAGGTTACGCCTGCGAATCCCGTCAGGGACTCAAGCTCGGTAGAATAAGGATAACGTAATAGTGTTTGGCGTGTCGTCAGACATGCAACAACAGTTAACATTAATTAATTAATTCTCCTGCTACGGCTCCGCCTGAGGCATAGGGCTATCTCTGACAAGGGAAGTGACCTTGCGTGAGGGATAAGCCCGACCCGACAGAGGCACGCCCAAATCATAAAAAAACATTAGTTGAATCTGTGTAGCCCTAAGATAAAGACACCAAACCAAATATTTTTTACATTTGTAGAAATATAGTCTTAAAGGGATAAAAATGAGCAATGAAGAAATACTGATACGATTAAACGAGTCTTCCAAAAATACCCTGATGGAAAATTTGGGTATTGTATATACGGAATTTACCGGCGACACGATTACGGCAGAAATGGAGGTCAGTTCTAAAGTCCACCAGCCTATGGGATTTTTACATGGTGGAATTTCTCTTTCTATTGCGGAAACGGTAGGCTCTATTCTATCCATGACGACTATTGATACTAATGAATATTATGTTTTCGGAACTCAGGTAAACGGTTATCATTTAAAAGCAGTGCGTACCGGAAAGATCAAAGCTACGGCTAATTTTATCCATAAGGGAAATACTTCTCACATCATAGAGATCAATGTATACAACGAAAACGAGGAAGAGACTTTTAAAAACTGTTATGTAACCATGATTAACCGTATCGTTGCTAAAAAGGATTTCAATTAATGTCTTTTCCTGAAGTTATAGAGGCTCAAATTTTACAAAATCGGGCATTTGCTTTTATCCGTCTTCCGGGAGAAAGTAAGATTTATTTACTGACAGAAGATAATACCGGACAAAATATCTATTCTTTTACTTCTTTTGACACGTCAAAAAAATATATATTCCACTTTTCCGAATTTCAGGAATTAACCATTTCGGAACTGAAAAAAGAGTTTTCGGTTCCTCTTTCCGTAAGAGAGAACACGAACGTAATCTCCAAAGATGGTTATCAAAAGCTGTTAGATAAAACTATTCGGTTCTTAGAGGAAGAAAAAGCGCGTAAAATCGTAATATCTCGTGAAAAATGGATAGCAAGATCTGAAATACACCCGATTCAGTCCTTTTTATTCCTGTGTAAAAAACATCCCAACTCTTTTTGTCATCTAAGCTATTGGAACACGGCGGAAGTATGGCTGGGTGCTACTCCTGAGGTATTGGGAACTTTTGAGAACTCTGTTTTTAAAACCATGTCCCTCGCCGGAACCCTCCCGGATGGAGATTCTTTTCTTTGGGAAGAAAAAGAGATAAAGGAACATCGGTATGTGACGGAGTACATTCATGAAAAACTTAAGAATTATTCTTCCCTTATTTCTCTAAACGGCCCCAACACGTTACATTTAGGGCATATCAAACATCTGATTACTTATTTTTCGGCTAAATTGGAGAGTTCCACTGAACCTGCAACGCTGATCCAAGCCCTCCACCCTACCCCTGCGGTCTGTGGTCTGCCTTTGGAAATAAGCCGTGATTTTATCTTGAGGGAAGAAGGCTATAATCGTGATTTTTATGCCGGATATATCGGACTACAAACTCCTGATTCTGAAAACTACTTCGTTAACCTGCGATGCGGAAAACTTTACAGAAACGGAGCCTTACTTTTTGTTGGAGGAGGAATTACCGCCCAAAGCAATTCTGAAAAAGAATGGAAGGAAACAGAGCTAAAAGCCGGCTCGATAACCGAAAGCCTGTGCCTCGAATAGAGATTTTACTTAACTATACCTACCGAGCTTGAATCCCTGACGGAATTTAGCCCGGAGGGCTGAACCTTCATAACCGCAGGTCGCCAACCTGTTCGCAATCAAAGTCCCGGAGGGACGACACTTTATTAACCGTATGCTTTAGCTTACCAACACGATGACAAGAGGCTCTCAAAAAAATCATTTAGGGTGTCGCATAGTCAAAGTCCGGGAATCTACAACAATAAACTATGCTGACCGGCGGTTAATATATCTCTAATTATCCTGTTTATTTCTGTTTCCGTATTAGAAGCGAAAATTCCCAAATATGGATATATTTCTAATGCTGCATCTCTTCCCTTTTTGACGATCTCCCGACATAACCCGCTTATTCTTTTTGTAAGTTCCTCCGATATTTCTCCTACGGTCTCCAATTCCTCCCAAGAAGCCTGTGCATAGGAAAAAAAGTCATTTCTTCTTCCAAGAATATCCCGGCGGGCTTTTTCCAATACCTGCGCCCGAAAATCCCTATGTGCGGTTTCTTCTATTCTTTCAAAAATAGCCTGAGCCTGTTCCAGAAAATGTTCCTGTATTCCCAGATGATTCACCGCCAGAGTTAGTTCTGCAAACAGTGAAAACGGATATTGATAAATTAAATGCTCCACAGTACGTTTAGTTCCGTCAATCAGGAAAGACCGGTTTTTATTTACCTTCAACTTTTCAACTTCATAGGAATGGCTTGCGGTAGCAACCAGTCCCATAGTATGCCAGTCTTCTATAAGGGTCACTTCCTCCGGGATAAAAAAGAACGATCTGTAAATCGGTGAGCCGTCTTCGTTTGTAAGGAGCTTACCTGCCTTTTCAATCCGACAGTTAGCAGTAAAAACCGTAGCATGGGGTGCTCCTGTTACGTACTTCCATCTTCCGGAAACGACATATCCGTCTTCTGTCTCTTTGGCTATTCCTCCTATTTTTCCACTTCCTGCAAAACATACCTTAGGATTGCTGAAAATATCGCAGGCAACGTCCGGAGATAAATACCCGACAAAAGCATTAGCCCCGCTGCATAAGGTTATTGTCCAGCCCAGACTTCCATCCAGTTTTGCGATTTCTTCTTCCAATTGTAATCCTTCGACCAATCCTAATTCCAATCCGCCCAGCGACTTTGGCACAAAAAGATTAAATAATTTCTCGGAGTAGATTATTTCCAGTTGTTTGCGGGTTAGCTTCCCTGTTCTCTCTGCCTGTGCTGCCTCTTTTTTTAACTGATATTGAAGTTCCGCAGATAAGTAACTCATATGATATGCCCTTAGATTAATAAATTATTTTCAATAAAATAACAGGGAACTCATTATTCATGGAGAAATCCTTTACCGGCATTATCCGGCAAGTGCACAAAAGAAACCTTTTGTCGGGTCTTTTGTCGGGTATGATCTCAGCCTGTTTTTATACACAAGCACCCCTATTATTTATACAGCAAAGGTATATTTTTTAATTTAATTATTGTGTAGCATGGCAATCTTATAACTGACAGAGACACTCAAATTGGACATTTCTACCTGTTTATTTATGGTCATTTTGTGATAAATATCATTTCCATGTTGTTTTATTGAAATTTTTATTGTACATTTACATTGTAATTTTATATATAATTTTACATCAATAATTATGAACTAAAATCTTAGAAAAAATGCCTGGAATAAACAATATCTTATCTTACAGCTTTGGGCGGATAGCACAACTGTTTGATTATAAGC
>JAISSC010000167.1 GCA_031273305.1 Flavobacteriaceae bacterium | reverse complement strand
CAATAGTCATTGTATGACCACTATAGGCTTTTTTACTTATATCTTCTTGTGTTACAGCTCCATTAATTATAGCATTAACTCTGGCTGGACTTTCATCGTTTATTAATTCTTGATATCCTATAATTTGTTTTCCGTTTCTTAGATGTGGCACATCCGGATTGATAGGTATTAACATAGAAAAGAATACTACCCCATCTCTGTCTATGATTTCTCTTATTTGTGTTAGTGTCTGCTGGCCTTCATTAATAATTCTGAAAATATTTGAAGAATTAAAATGAGCTTTATCTTTTATTTTTTGATCGGGGACGTTTATTATATTATGTTTTGTATATCTGTAATCGGGATATGTAGGGACCCCATCTTCACGTAGAGTTCTAAGAACTTCTGGAATATGGAGACCTGTAGTTGGAATCTTATCTACAGGTGTTGGTGTTTCTTTTTTTCTGTGAGAGGTGCCATGCAAAAAAGCAACACTGAATGTTCTGGCAGAATCATTAGGAGCATGTAAGGCAGAATTAGCATACTTCATCCCGGATAATTTTCTGGTTAGCATGGCAACTCCATAAGCTACAGATGAAGACGTACAGGTACCATACTTACCCTGATTAAAAAGGGGGGGAAGTTCATTATCTATAAGTTTACTTGCATATAAATTTTTTTGACTACCCTGAGGTTCCCCTAAGTTAAGTTGACTTACATCGGTTAAAACCGGAATTCCTTCCCAGTCGGCTTCAGTCGTTATGACACCTCCTGTCGCATAGCCAATAGGTTCATCTGTACCCGGGGGGTCGGAACTTTCAGTTAAATCATCGTCTTTACATGATATTAATGCAAATACTAAGAGAGCACATAATGGAACGAACCATTGTAGAAGATTTAATTTTTTCTTTTTCATGATCTTTTTAATTTTATAATTTTGCCAAATGTATAAAATATTATTAATATTCTGCTATGAATTATAAAAAAATGTTCAAAATATTAAAAAATAGTTTAGCCTTTCGTTTTTTAGTGGCATTTTATTCAATTTCTGTTTAACTTTGCACATACGAGATATGCGGCATCCTGAAAGGCTTTGTCACCATAATTGTGAATGACGAAAAGATTCAAACGCCGGAAGATTTTTATTCTCTCGTAGATAAGATTACTTGTCGCCTCTCATCGTCGTTCCGATTGCTTCCAGCAAACTATCTTCATCGGATGTTGCGTCTTGTCCTATTTGCCATATCATTACACCGGCGATTTTATTTTCAAGAGCCCAGCGGCATTTTTTGACAATAGTTGCTTTTCCATTATAATACAGGTGGTCGATTTGATCCTTATTCGCTACATCCTCATCAGGATATTTGTCAAGAATTTGCGAATAGTAGTAGGATGTACCGGGCGAATCGCCTTCGTTCCACGAATATCCGTAAAAAGGAAGTCCCAACAACAGTTTGGAAGGTGAGGCTTCCATTTTGTTTATCCAAAAATCAATCGCAGCGATGCTTTCATTGTAAGGAGAATGTTGTCCTTCCGTAGGAGTCCACGGGCCGTGACGATCGTAGGTCATCACATTGATTAAATCAAAATATTGATGCCATTCCGCAGTATATCCTCTGTCCTCAGTACTCACAGCGCAGGTTTGCAGGATGTCCTTTTCTTTTTTGCTGTACAATTCTTTAACAAACGCTAACATGTGTTGTGCGATTCCGGCTCTGTTCCAGTCTTCAAAATCAATATCGAAGCCGTCAAGGTTATTGTTTTTTACATATTGCAAAATATTATCGGCAAGTATGCTTTTATTTTTTTCAACCGCTTCCGCAAATTGTGAGTCTCGATCTCTAATGGAAATGATTACTTTTACATTATTCCGGTGGGCTTCTTCCGTAACTCTACCAATGGCATTTTTCAAACTCTCGCCTTCGGACAACGTTCCATCGGACTTCGGATAGAGAAACGCCATGTTCAAGTGCGTTATAGCGTTCCACCGAATAGTGTTGGGTTTATATTCGTGTGCGAGTAGATATGCAGATACGTATGGTTCCGCTTGCAATGGTTGATTTTCATCCTGATTGGTTAGATCATCGTCTTTACAGGATTGAGCAATAAAAATAAGAAGAGTAAACAAAGGAATAATCTTCTTAATAAAAGTTAATACGTTCATATATTATAATTTTTTATTCGGCAAAGGTATAAAATATCTGTTTATATTCTGTTAGGCATTATAAAAAAAATCATAGGTCAGCACCTGCGGAGAGTACCCACCCCCACTCTCTGCCTGAAAGGCGACTGATCTTCATTCATTCAAAGTCGGGGAGGAATCGTATAATCCCTGTTATAAGGGGCATATTAAATTTACTCCTCAAAACTTTTCCAGAGGTTATCATTTGGGGGAACCGGAGCTTCTACAAGGATTCTTTCTTTTTTTACCGGATGAATAAATTCTACCTTACGTGCCAGAAGATGGATGCTTCCGTCCGTATTGGAACGGTCAAAGCCATATTTCAAATCTCCTTTGACGGGGCAATGAACAGCACTCAATTGTGCCCGAATTTGATGATGCCGCCCGGTTTCCAAATCTATTTCCAGTAACATATAATTATCCGATTTCTTTATGAGATGATACGTAAGAATGGCTTCTTTTGCTCCCTGCGTAGGTTGCCTAAACACCGTAGCCTTGTTGTTCTTCTCATTCTTTTTCAAATAATGGATCAATCGTTGAGTTGGAGGAATATCCGCATTTTTTACTACCGCCCAATAGGTTTTTTTGATTTCCCGCTTCTTCAACATTTCCGTCAGTCGGGTAAGAGCTTTACCGGTTTTGGCAAAAATAACAATCCCCGAAGTAGGGCGGTCTATCCGATGAACCAGCCCGACAAACACATTTCCGGGCTTGGCATATTTTTTTCTAATATAAGATTCTACCTCATCCACCAGCGAAATGTCTCCGGTTTTATCTCCCTGAACAATTTGTCCCGCTCTTTTATTAATGATTAACAGATGGTTATCCTCAAAAAGAATTTGATCTTCCAACGACATTTTTATTCAAAAATCTTTATTTGCTTTTTTGATCCTCATATTAAAAACTCTCCTCCTTATTGGGGAAATCGGTGCTTTTTACATCCGATACATATTGAGCAACAGCACTGACTATTTGCTCATGAAGATTCAGATATTTTCTTGCGAATTTAGGTTTGAAATTTTTATTTAAGCCCAGTAAGTCATGAATGACCAGTACCTGTCCGTCGGTTTGGTTTCCCGCTCCGATTCCGATAGTCGGAATGTTTAATTCCTTAGTCACCTGTTCTCCTAACGCAGCAGGTATTTTCTCAATAACTACGGAAAAACAGCCCAATTCTTCCAATAATTTGGCATCGGATATTAGTTTTTCGGCTTCTGCATCTTCTTTAGCCCGTAATTTAAACGACCCGAATTTATTTATAGACTGTGGCGTAAGTCCCAAATGCCCCATAACAGGGATTCCTGCATTTAAGATGGCTTTAATGGAATCTTTAATCTCTAACCCTCCTTCGATCTTGACAGCGGCGGCTCCGGTCTCTTTCATGATCCTTACCGCAGAATGATAGGCTTGTACAGGGTCGGACTGATAAGTTCCGAAAGGCAGATCTACCACGAGCATAGCCCTTTTTATCCCTCTGGATACGGATTGTGCGTGATATATCATCTGCTCTAAAGTAATAGGGAGAGTAGTTTCATGACCCGCCATCACATTGGCTGCCGAATCACCTACCAGAATGGCTTCCACACCTCCTTCATCGGCTAAATATGCCATTGTATAATCGTAGGCAGTAAGCACGGAGATTTTCTCTCCCGAAATCTTCATCTTCCTGAAAGTTTCAGTGGTGACTTTTTTTATTTCTGTATGTACTGACATGAGTTCTGTTTTTGGATAAATTAATTCATAATCAATCGTATAAATAAACTTATACGGTATTTGTATTTTCTTCTGTGCTTATTTTTTCTTCCCAGTTTTCTGCATTGGTGTGGTTGAGCGTTATCTCTACCTGCGGATATTTTTCTCTGATATATTTTGTTATCTGCTCGGCTGAATACACAGACCGATGCTGACCTCCGGTACAACCGAAATTTATTTGTAGATCGGAGAAATTTCGGGCTAGATAATCTTCGATAGAAATAGAAATAACCTTTTTTGCAGATTCCAGAAAATCAGGCATTTTTGTTCTTTCCATAAAAAAATCCTCAATTTCCTTGTCCTTTCCTGTGAGATACCGCAAATCTCCAAACCGGTAAGGGTTTAGGATTCCTCTGCAATCAAAAACAAACCCGCCTCCGTTTCCTGTCGGGTCTTCGGGATAGCCTTTCCTGTACGAAAAACTTTGTATGGTTATGTGTAAAGTATTTTTCATTGGTGTTATGTTTAGTGTTGTATTAAATTTTTAATTCGGTTTTCTGCGTTGAATAATTCCTGACTGATTCGGAGTAACTCCGGATATTTGGTTATTACAGTACTCTCACGAATCAGGGTTTTTAGATTGTCAATTCCGAAAAAGATACTGTCTAAAAAATGTTGTTTTTTCTGTAAAATTCCCCTGAATCCATAAACTCCCAAAACCTGTAACAATCGAATTAACAGGCAGTATTGGTAAGCCTTTTCCAGTTGGATTTCGGAAATATTCGTCTCGTTTAAAACTTGTTGAAAATAGTAATCTTTTAATTCTTTTTTGAAATCCGAAGATAACCGGGCTTTTGCCTGCCAAAGGAGTGAAACCAAGTCATAAACGGTGATTCCTTTCATCCCTCCCTGATAGTCTATAAAAAAAGGTTGGGAATCTTTAATCATGATGTTTCGCGTTTGAAAATCACGATACATGAATCCCTGAGGTTGCAATGTGCTTACTGTTTGGGCTATATCCGAAAACTCATTTAGTAATTTTCTATTGGAAAAGGGTATTTCCAGCGGTTGGAAAAAATAAAATTTAAAGTAATTGAGGTCGTTATTTACCAAAGTATAATTAAATTTCTGGAAATCATAACAATACGAATAGTCTATTTTTTGAGAGACCTGAAATTGAAGTTTAATAAGTTCATCTAAGGATTTTTGATATAAATTTTTAATGTATGCAGTTTCTTTTTGCTCAATTAGAAGCGAGAGAAGATTGGTATTACCTACATCTTCCTGCAGATAAATTTCCTGAGAGTTATCCACCTTTAGAATGGACGGCACAGCAATTCCTTCTCTTTTGAAAACGGTTGAAAAATACAAAAACGTACGTGTTTCAGGAGTGTTTTCGCTAAAAGTAAGAATATAAGAATCCTCCTCATCGAATCTGACTCTGAAATATTTCCTGTCTGAAGCACTATTATTTATAGGTTCTAAAATAAAATTTTCAGCACGAAAATAATCTTTTAAAAAAGTATGTATTCTTTCAAGCACTTTGTTGAAGCATAAATGAAACTGCAATGCAAGGTAGGAATTAAAAATGAAACTGATGAGAATTTTTGAGTTATTATCAAAAAAATGCAATCTTTGTAAACCAATGTCAGGACTAAAAAGATTCTGCAAAACTAATGATGGGAATTATATGATTATGAGACCTGTTGCGGTTTTGGCGGAGATTAACTTGCGATGAGGCGGAGATTAAAAGAGCCGTTTGCCATTAGTTATATACCAAAAGAACAGTAAATTCGTTTATTATTATAAAAATTGTTTAAAAGAATAGTATCCATATTGGTCGCTTTAGGTTGGGGAATTTCTTTCCATGCACAGGATATTGATTGGAAAAATCCCAATTTCAGAACCAAAGATATAATCATTTCCGATACTATAATTGTTCTGGATTCGCTTCCGGTCATCCCCGACCGTATTAGTCTAAAATATGAGGACAACCAGGAGGTAAGTTCTGACCTTTATTCTTTTGATTCCCGTATAAATTCATTAAGGATTCATGGTTCTTTATTAAATAAATCTCTGTATATCAATTATTATACATATCCACAAGAAAAAGATAAAGTTATTTATTCTAAAGATACCTCTCTTATTGTGACTATAAACAAACCGCCGAAGTTATACGAAATAACAGCAGAGACAAAAAAGAGGAATGACTTTTTTCAGGGACTGACCAGTTCAGGGTCTATGGTCAGAGGAATAACTTTTGGAAATAACCAGAGTGCTTCCGTGCAGTCCTCACTGGATTTGGAACTTTCGGGGCAGTTAAATAAAGATGTAAAAATAAAAGCGGCTATTTCCGACCATAATATTCCCATACAATCGGACGGATATACGCAACGACTGGATGAATTTGATAAAATTTATATAGAACTATCCAATAAGAACTCTTTTATCCGTGCAGGTCATTTGGATTTAGTTCAAAACTCGGATTATTTTTCTAATTTTTCGAGAAAAATTACAGGAATACAAGTAGGGACTCATCTTCAGCATAAAAGATCGTATACGGATATATATGCCTTAGGTTCACTTTCCAGAGGAGAGTTCAACAGAATGCAATTTAACGGGATTGAAGGGAATCAGGGACCCTATAAATTACAGGGAAAGCAGGGAGAACTTTATATCATAGTTATTTCCGGTTCGGAAAAAGTATACATCAACGGAGTATTGCAAAAGAGAGGCGAAGATCAGGAATATGTAATCAATTATAATACCGGAGAACTTACTTTTACGTCTAAGGCTTATATCTCATCCAACAGCCGTATCGTGGTGGAGTATATTTACAATACATCCTCTTATAACCGCTTTTTGTTGTATGCAGGAGGAAAACATGAATCGAAGAGGTTTAGTTTTAGTGCCAATATTTTTTCTGAAACCGATAATAAAAACAGCAATCAGGATTTGACCGATGCGCAAAAAGAAGTTTTGGATAAAGCAGGAAATAATCCGGATTTAATGTATGCCGTTAATGCCGTTTTAACGGATTATGATGCCAATAAGATCTTATACCGAAAGATAAACTCCGGAGGAAAAACCATTTATGAATACTCAACCGACAGTGAGGAGGAACTTTATACTCTGTCATTCACCCATATGGGAGCAAATAAGGGTAATTATCGGATTATCCAATTACCGGTCAACGGACGTGTTTATGAGTATGTGCCTCCCGTAGGAGGAATATTGCAGGGAGATTATGAACCGGTTATAAAATTGATCCCGCCTCAAAAATCTCAGGTATTTTCAACTAATTCGGAATATAGGTTTAACAAAGGTCGTGTCGGATTAAATCTGGCAGTAAGCAATCATGACGATAATACTTTCTCATCCGTAGGAAATGAAAAAAATACAGGATTTGCCGGTCGACTATATCTGGATAAAAAAATAGACAAAGACAACTGGAAAAGCGGATTTTATTTGGAACATGCCTTTATCCATAAAAATTTCCATATTTTAGAAAGAATTAATGCCGTTGAATTTAGCCGGGATTTTAACGTTCCTCAAGAGTTCAATGGAAAGAATCAGAATAAGATACGTTTTGACTGGAATAATACTATTAAAAATAAATGGACTCTAAATTATACTTTAAACTACCTGAATGAAAAAGAATATTATCGGGGATATAAGAATGATATATTTGCCCAGTTTACGAATGGAAAAACTCTGGCATTCTCTAAGGTAAGCTATTTAAAGACCTCCCAACAGGATAGTTTAAACTCCAATTTCATCAAACATTCTACGGAAGTTAACCAAAAAATCAAAAAGATCACTGTGGGAATGGGTTTTCAGGGGGAGTCCAACAAGATAAAGGACAAGACCATTCAGGAATACAGTCCGTCGGGTTTTGATTGGAGAGAGTGGTATACTACTTTGGGAATTGACAGCCTGAAAGTTGATGCCCGATTAAAACTATATATCCGCTCCGATGATTCGGTCAGGTCAGGAAAAATTAAAAATTTCACTACTTCTTACGGAGCTGTTTTAAATAGTCGGTTAATTAAATCCGAAAGGAATAATCTGAGTTTTGAAGTGCATTACCGTAACGTACATTACAACCGGGAAGTTTATCCGAATCAGGAAGAAGAGAACTATTTGCTGGGAACCGCTCACTGGAATAAGATGTTTTTGAACAACGGATTAGTTTTAAATGCAACATATGAACTTTCCAACGCTCAGGAGGCACAACGGGAATTTAAATACGTAAAAGTGACCGATGGACAGGGAATTTATAAATGGACGGATTATAACGGAAACGGAATAGAAGAACTGGATGAGTTCGAAGTAGCCGAATTTAGCGATCAGGCTCAATATATTCGTGTATATACAGATAATATAAAATATCAGAAATCCAGTCGGAACCGTTTGCATTTTGCCATTCAGGTTAATCCTTCCCGATTTATGAAATCCAAGTGGTGGGAAAGGGTTAATCTTCAGTCGGCATTTCAGTCATTCTCCTCTTATTTGAAAAATAATAAAACGGCAGAGTTTAATCCGTTTTCAAAAAAAAACTTATTGACACAAACGCAAAGCCTCACTGCAAGTTTATCTTTTAACCGTTTAAGCGTACATAAATGGGCAGGCGTTTTCCAGTATATAAAAAATGACAATACCCAATACGTATATACAGGCAGGGAAACACGGGATAATACTAATTATCAACTACAATTGAATTATAAACCCTGGTCTTCATGGGTATTCGGATTGCAAAATAATCTTATCACGGATAAAAGTAATTCCGAACTTTTTACGACTAAACAATTTGCCATTGAAACGGTAGGTATCAATCCTTCCATAACGTATGAAATTCGGAAAAACATTAGTTTAAGTACTTTTTTCAGGTATCAAAATAAAAAGAATACGTCGGGGAATGAAACGCTTGATTGGAAACAGGCAGGTCTTGAAATAAGGTGGAATGATGAAGGAAAAACCTCTATAAATGGCACTTTTTCTTATATTCAAAACGACCTGACGGGAAATAGTTATTCTCTGGTGGCAAGCCAGATGATGGAAGGGTTGTTAAGTGGTAAAAACACAGTATGGAAAGCATACCTGCAAAGGGAATTGAGTTCTGTCTTTACCCTGAGTATTATTTATGATGGTCGTAAAAATGAAGATTCCAAGACTATCCATACCGGAAGCGTACAAATAAGAGCTTCTTTTTAAGGGATGTATCTTATTTCTCAATTGTGTCGACGCCGTCGACACAATTCGATTTCTGTATTCAGATCATATATAATTCAAATAATTATCTCTACTTACCACATCAAAAATTGTTTTTGGGTATGTCTCCTTAAAAATAGCCGGAATATTCGGTTTCTTATTGCTCCATTTAAACTCTAATGCTGTAAGAGAATCCGAACTTTCTTCAATAAGGTCTATTTCCTGACGGTCATAGGTTCTCCAGAAATAAAACTCCTTGCCTAAGCCTTCATTGTGGTTGGATTTTATTCGCTCACCTATTAAGTAGTTCTCCCACAATGCGCCAACATCCTGCCGAATTGACAAGGGATTGAAATTGCCAATGATTGCATTACGTATGCCATTATCATAAAAATACCATTTACCTGCTTTGGTCACTTCTTTGCGCAAATTACGTGCATAAGCTCCGAGACGATAAACAACAAATACCTTAGAAAGTAAGTCAAGATATTTTTCAACCGTATTTTTACTCATGCCGAGTTGCTTTCCAAGTTCGTCATATGATACTTCATTGCCGAGTTGAAAGGCTATAAGACGCAACAGTTCTTTCATCTTGCCGGAATTTTTCAATCCGTCGATAGCTAAAATATCTTTCAGCAGATAAGCCCCTACAATATCCCTCAGATAATCAGCCTTACGCTCAAAGCTGTCCATAGTCACCACTTCAGGATAGGAACCGTATATCAGGCGTGATTCGAGGTTCTGTCTGGTTTCCAGTGCTATTTCGACCTGTGATATCTCTTTTTGAGAAAAAGGAGTAAGATGAAACGATGTACTTCGCCCCACCAGCGGCTCACCTGCTTTATTTAAAAGGTCGAAAGAAGATGAACCACTCGCAATTATGCGGATACCTTCAATCTCATCTACAATCAATTTTAACTTTGAGCCAATATTAGGTATATTCTGAGCTTCATCTATTGCCAATAAATCTACCCCTTCTAGCAGATGCCGGTAGTTGCTGACAGATTGCTCTTCCAACAGAGCCAATGTATCATAATCCTCTCCGTTGAGTAGCATCGTTTTCCCAACAAAATCTTTAATCAATTGACGCATCAGTATTGTTTTTCCAACTCTACGCGCACCAAAGATCAAGACGACCTTATTGGGTTCTATCCTGGCAACTATTCTGTCTTGCAATAATCGTTTTAATGGATGCATAGCTACTTATTATTTCGTACAAAAATAGCTATTATTTATCAAATGACAAATTTTACATTAAAAAAGTTTTTCTATTGACGATTTTTACGGATATGTCAACATCTTGATTATTCTTTGTAACCGCAAATCGTTCTTTGTGTTTTGTGAAAAATGAGCCAATAGACAGAGACCCGCTCGTTTATAAATCGTTACCTGTCTGCGAAAATCGTCTTGCAATTTGCTTGTTTTCAGAGGTAAAGAATAAATTCAGTGTCTTGCCATATGGAATGATAATGAAAAAAGCAGTATTTTTGACCTTTAATTTCTCATTCTAATAAAAAGCCTGACATGAAAAAACTATTCTGGATTTTTATACTTGTTGCTAACATTGCCCCGTCACAAATAAAAAATCCTATCAAGTGGACATCAGAAATAAAACCTGTTAAGGACAATCAATATGAAGCCGTTTTTACAGCCGTTTTAGAATCCGGATGGCATCTATATTCCAAAGACATCAAAATAGAAAATGCCATTCCAACAACATTTTCATATCCGGAAAATCCGAATATAAGGCTTATAGGAACGACCCGTGAGGTGGGTAAAAAAATAGAAGAATACTCTGAAATATTTGAAGGTACGTTGGTTTATTATTCCAATAAAGTCGAATACCATCAAAAATTTGAGGTTCTAGGGAACAAGCCGGTGAAATTTGAAGCCGATGTAGAATTTCAGATTTGTAACGATAAAGTTTGCTTAGCTCCTGACGGAGAGACGTTCTCATTCACTATAAAACCGGAACCCAAAACAACTGAGGAAGTCGATTCGATAACACAAAAAATATCACCGGTTGCTAAAGTAGATTCCTCCGGAACTAAAGATACCATGAATATCGCAGGTATAGATAAGAATCAAATCAGTATTCCGGGTTTAGACCCTGACAATCCCATTAATAAAGAATGCGGAGAAAAGATCATTAAAAACGAGAACGAACTTTGGATCTTTATTTTCGGATTTTTAGGAGGATTGATAGCCTTACTTACTCCCTGTGTATACCCTATGATACCCTTAACCATTTCCTATTTTACCAAACATGCAAAAAGTACAAATCAGGGAAGGAAAAATGCCCTTATCTACGCCTTTTTTATCCTGTTGATATTTTTGCTGTTTACCCTGCCGTTTCATCTTATCAGTGGAATAAACCCGGATATATTTAATCAAATCTCCACGAATATTTGGTTAAACCTCGCTTTCTTCTTCATTTTCCTCACATTTGCATTTAGCTTCTTTGGATATTTTGACATTAGCCTGCCGTCCTGGATGGCGAACAAATCCGACAAAGCATCCGAATCAGGGGGAATTGTAGGGCTTTTCTTTATGGCTCTGACATTGGTTATCGTATCTTTCTCCTGTACAGGTCCCGTATTGGGAAGTATTTTAGCCAACTCTATTCAGAACCCCACCCAACTGACTACGGCTTTCGGAGGATGTGGATTGGCTTGGGCTTTGGTTTTCGGAGGATTTGCACTGTTCCCGCAACTTCTGCACAATATGCCTAAATCCGGGAATTGGATGAATACCGTTAAAGTCGTATTAGGCTTTATAGAATTGGCACTCGCATTCAAATTCTTATCCAAAGCAGACCTCGTAGCGAAAACATTCCTGCTGAAAAGAGAGATATTTATTGCCCTGTGGATACTTGTTGCATTTGCAGTAGCCTTATACCTTGTAGGGTTGATAAGGTTCCCTCATGATAATAAAAAACCGAAAATAGGAACCGGAAGAAAAATCTGGGCGGGAATTTTTGTCGTAATCGCAATTTATATGATTCCGGGATTGTTTCCCTCCGAAAAACCCAATGTAAAATTACTGAGCGGATTAACTCCTCCCCTGACCATTAGTTTTTATCATGAAGAAGAAAAACAGGGAGTTCTCGGGTTGACTATTATTCATGATTATTACGAAGCACAGGAAATTGCGAAAAAAGATAATAAACCTATCTTACTGGATTTTACCGGGTATGGTTGTGAAAATTGCCGTAAAATGGAAGAATACGTCTGGAGTGAACCTGATATTTGGGAAATTATTAACTCTAAGGTAGTTATAGCATCTCTCTATGTGGATGATTCGGAAGAACTGCCCGAAAGTGAACAACAAATATTGGAATTAAAAGACGGAAGGAAGAGGAAGATCAGAACTATCGGAAATAAATGGTCTACATTCCAAAGAGAGAACTTTAATTCCAATTCACAGCCTCTTTATGCATTAGTAACTCCGGATGGCAAAATCCTGAATTTCCCGGTTGCCGGATACATGGATAAAGAAGAATTTAAAAGTTTTCTGCAATGCGGAATCGAGACGTTTAAGAATACCAAATGAGGTTGCTGCAATACTGTTGCGAGCGCAGCGTGGCAATCTTGCTGTGAGGAGGTACGATGTAGAGACGTCCCAATTTGGGCGTCTCCACGTTATTATTGTTACATACCTACCGGTAGGTATGTAAGTTAATTTATTGATAAACAATAAGTTGCAGCTATCACTACGAGGAGGCACGACGAAGCAATCTCATTATATTGCGAGCGTAGCGAAGCAAACCCCACGTTATAAGGTTGCCTGTTGTTGAGATTATCACCTGTCATTTTGTCGTATTTTTACCTTAAAAATAGGATAATCAGGTCATTATGTCTTGTTTTTCAGGTTTGTTTTTCAGGATCATTAATATAAATTAATGATTTTAAACCATTTACCTATTAAATCCTCCGGTTTGGCGCATATTTTGATTACTTGTAAACAAGAGTAAAAAACTATGGATTTTAATAAACTAACCATCAAATCACAAGAAGCCTTGCAGCAAGCCCAAGTGATTGCGCAAGGACTGGAAAATCAGGCAATAGAACCTGCACATTTGCTCAAGGCTTTGTTAGAAAGCGAAGCGAGTGTTATTACTTTTATACTAAAAAAACAAGATTCAAATTTAGCATATATAAATTCGGAGTTGCAGTCTATCCTTTCGGGTTTACCCAAAGTTTCGGGCGGGCAGTTGTATCTTTCACAAAATGCCAACAAAGCCTTAAATGAAGCTCAATTGGAGGCTAATAAAATGAAAGACGAGTTCGTAAGCCTAGAACATATTTTACTGGGTATCTTTTCCGTAAATGACAATACTTCCCAATTACTGAAAAAACAGGGAGTTACGCGGAACGGAGTGCTCAAAGCCATTGAGGAGATACGAAAGGGAGAGCGCGTAACTTCCCAGTCTGCGGAAGATACTTATAATTCCCTGAACAAATATGCTAAAAACCTGAATGAGCTGGCGCAGGAGGGCAAGTTAGACCCTGTTATCGGGCGGGATGATGAAATCCGGCGGGTGTTGCAGATCCTTTCCCGAAGGACGAAGAACAACCCTATCCTCATCGGGGAGCCGGGTGTGGGTAAAACCGCCATAGCAGAGGGAATAGCCCACCGAATTATCAACGGGGATGTTCCTGAGAACCTGAAAGATAAAACGATATATTCTTTGGATATGGGAGCCTTGATTGCCGGAGCCAAATACAAAGGAGAATTTGAGGAAAGATTAAAGGCTGTTGTGAAAGAGGTAACCTCTTCCGCCGGAAACATTATCCTGTTTATTGACGAGATACATACACTGGTCGGTGCGGGAGGAGGTGAAGGAGCTATGGATGCCGCCAATATTCTGAAACCTGCATTGGCACGCGGGGAACTGCGCTCGATAGGAGCCACCACATTGAATGAATATCAAAAATATTTTGAGAAAGATAAAGCATTGGAAAGACGTTTCCAAAAGGTGATGGTTGAGGAGCCGGGTGTGGAAGATGCTATTGCCATCCTTCGGGGAATCAAAGAGAAATATGAGGCGCATCACAAAGTTCGAATCAAAGATGAAGCGGTAATTTCTGCCGTAGAACTTTCCGACCGGTATATCTCCGACCGTTTCCTTCCGGATAAAGCTATTGACCTAATGGACGAAGCCTCTGCCAAACTTCGCATGGAGATGAACTCCAAACCGGAAGAACTGGATGCTCTCGACCGAAAGAAAATGCAGTTGGAAATCGAGTTGGAGGCTGTGAAGCGCGAAGCTGAAAGCCCTACTTCCAACGAGACCATCAAGCTGTCCAATGAAAAGAGGCTGGCTTCGGTCAAAGAAGAACTGGCTCAGCTCAACGAAAAGCGGGATGCGCTAAGTGCTTCGTGGAGAGCAGAGAAAGAACGAGCGGAGAAAGTGCAGGAAATCCGTAAGAACATAGAAGAATACAAATTGGAAGCTGAACGCTCCGAACGTTTGGGGGATTATGGCAAGGTAGCCGAATTGCGCTATGGGAAGATAAAAGAACAGGAAGAACTATTATCTCAAGCCGAAGCAGAACTCTCCGAAGACCGTCCGCTACTGATAAAGGAAGAAGTAGATGCGGAGGACATTGCCGACGTAGTTGCTAAATGGACGGGAATACCGGTGACCAAACTCGTACAAAGCGAACGCGAAAAACTGCTGAATCTGGAATCTGTTCTCCATCAACGGGTGGTGGGACAGGAAGAAGCCATAGAAGCTGTTGCAGATGCAATTCGCAGGAATCGTGCAGGATTGAATGATGAAAGGAAACCGATAGGCTCTTTCTTATTCTTGGGAACTACCGGAGTGGGCAAGACCGAACTGGCAAAGGCATTGGCTGAGTTTTTATTCGATGATGAAAACTCCATGACGCGTATCGATATGAGCGAATATCAGGAAAGGCACTCCGTAAGCCGTCTGGTAGGTGCACCTCCGGGATATGTGGGCTATGATGAGGGCGGACAATTAACCGAAGCCGTGAGAAGAAGACCATATTCTGTCGTTCTTTTGGATGAGATTGAAAAGGCTCACCCCGATGTGTTCAATATCCTGCTTCAGGTACTGGACGACGGACGCCTGACCGACAACAAGGGAAGAACCGTGAATTTTAAGAATACGATCATCGTAATGACATCCAACTTAGGCTCTCCGTTGATCCAGGAAAATTTTGAAAAACTGGAGGATGGGAATTACACGGAAATTCTGGAACTAACGAAAGCACAGGTAATGGAACTGCTTCGAAAAACCCTGCGCCCCGAATTTTTGAACCGAATTGATGAAACTCTGGTATTCAAACCGTTGAACCGAAACGAAATCAGGGGTATTATCGACATACAACTGGATGCGTTGAATAAGATACTCGCCAAAAAGGGAATCCACATGAGCATGACCGACGAAGCTAAAGAGTATGTGATGAGCAAAGGCTTTGACCCCTCTTTCGGAGCAAGACCATTGAAAAGACTTATCCAGCATGAAATACTCAATCAATTGTCTAAGGAAATTTTGGGAGGTAAGATAAACGATAACGACAGTGTTATTGCGGACTATTTTCCTGAAACCGGACTGGTTTTCAGGAAGGAAAACAGAAATGTAGAAGCCTGATGTATAAGATAAAACCGCAATATTCCTGACAAAAAAATCGACATTTTAGTATTGAATTGAAAAATATTTTACATTTTTCGGTCAATAAATTTTTTTTTTCCAAAAAAAATCTTATCTTTGCATCAATTACAGATAGACATCTTTTGTCTGTAAAGTTCGCACTATAATTTTTTATTAAAGAACTCCCCAAATTATACTCTTGGGGAGTTTGTTTTTTGTGACCTATATCATTGAGTTAGGGATAAGTGGAAATCTCATTTAAACAGGAGATTGCCACGCTCCACTGCTCGCAAGAACATAGGCGCAGCAACCCCGCAAATACTTGTTCAGTTCCCGGAGATTGGGATCCTACTTTCCGCCACACAACGAACACTAAAACCGCTGCCACGATGGGAGCCAACGCTGTGGTCGGCATTATAATTCCCACCATGGGAAATTCTCAACCTATACGACTGATTATTAGCGTCGTACACTGTACTGCTCCAATAGCAGCCATAACCGTTAGTTGAAAAGTTACCACTGGTAGCCCGATACATTACTCTGGGCAAAAAAAGCGTAGGAGTGTCTTCATAATCTTCATCCTTACTCGGAATCGTTACTCCCGGTTTTGGCGGATAGATCAACCAGCCGGCATTGGGACTATCTATCCATTTCCATCGATTAACGCCATTGTGATTATCGGTACCTCCTAAGATACCGTTCTTATCGCCGACTCCGTTGAGAATACTTTGCCAATCACTCAGAGAGGGTACGCGAAAACCGTCGGGACAAGGGTCATTAACGCCCTTGGAGTTGATGGTGCTCTGAGGAGTGTCGGGGTCCACACTGCCCCAACGTCCCAGTTTATTATTGATACCTGCAAGCCAATCGCTACCTGTAATAAAGTTACCGTGCCCTACATTATCGAAATTATCTACCGGAACTCTAGTGGAGGACGTAGTACTCCAAACTTTCTCATGTCCGTCCGTTTTACGTCCCCATTGGTACAGGTCGCCAAATAATTTCGTAAATTCGGTTGCCGTAGCTTCGGTAAATGTCTCTGAAGATTGCGAGATGTTAGGATATGCCATCTGTTGCTCAATGGACATAGGCGTAGCACCGAGATTATAAGACATAAAGTCTACCCAGCCGGTAATAGCACCGTAAATGCTATTACGGTAAGCCACACGACCGGTAGGAATACCGATACCACCACCGATATAATCCCATTTTTCACCATCCCACGCATAGATGCCTTTGCCACTTCCAAAAGAACTGTTGGTGTTGAAAACCACAGAACCTCTAAAATTGCTTTTGGTCTGGTCAGTATTTTGATTCGACTGCGTTATGCCCGGAAAATCAAGGGGAATCTCCGTTACGATGGTTAATTTCACATTCGAGAGTTGCAGTCCGCCTCTCATGGTGGAATTAAGACTTAGCAACGAGCCTGCTGCATAATCATCGCCACCGATAATTACCTGTGCCTCCATGCAGGAAACGCCAAGCATTATTGCCACAAGGGCGGGATAAACACTACTAAATATTAATTTGTACGGGAGGGGGGGTAATTTGCTTATAATCAAGCAGTTGCACTATCCGCACAAGACTGTAATAAAATATGTATATCTGTTTCATGATTATAAAGTTTTAGTTAAAAATTACAATGTAAGATTATATAATATAAAATTACTATGTAAATGTACAATAAAATTTCCAATAAAGCAACAGTAAAATATTGTTTATTACAAAATGAGCGAAAAAACATGTGAATTTCCTGTGTTTGCGAGGAGGCACTACTAAGCAAACCATTGATAAACAGCATATTATAATTTACCGTTGTTAACAGAAGGTGAGAAATCTCATATTATTATGAGGATGCACAACGACGATGTAGAGACGTCCCAATTTGGGCGTCTCCACGTTATACTGTTTACGTTATTATTGTTGTGCGATTCGGGGTAAAAACGCCACGCATGGGGGGTATTGTTCGTAATGATATAATGCGCAGGTGGTTATGTTTGGGTCGAGACACATGAATTGGGTGGAGACGCCCAAATTGGGACGTCTCTACGATCCATAACGGATAAAATTCGGCGGGCGTAACCTTGATGTTTTTGCGGAGGTTTTCTTAAATATTGCAAAAAAGTATAACTAAAAATTGGATACAAGAGGTTTTTATTTAATTTTGTAACGAAATAAGGAATAGTTCTACTTATAAGCTAGAAATTCAGTTATCAGGATGAGAATTTATATTTGTGTTATCGTTTTTTTTATATCAGGAGTTACCTCAGCCCAAAAGATATGGTCTTTTAATGATTGTTTATCTTATGCCCGTGAAAACAATTTGCAAGTACTCGCTTCCAAATTCAATGAACAGGTGCAGGAGAACAATTATAAGATTGCAAAAAACGAGAAACTTCCTACCGTGACCGGAACTGTTTCCAATAACTTTACTTTTGGGCCTGTGGCTGAGCAAAGTATACTGGCGAATGGTTCCATCGGGACTGTTTATAACTACGTTGAGGGCTATCAGAACGATTTGGTATTGGAATCTTCCATACTTCTATACAATAATGGAAGCCTGCGGAAAAATGAAGAGAAAAACAGTTTTTTATTACAGCAATATCAGCTTATCACGGAAAAAATAAAGAACGAGATTTCATTACAGCTAGTGGGAAGCTATCTGAGCATTTTACTAAATAAGGAACTGATGGTTGTTGAAAATAATTCCATGAATACCCAACAACAGGATGCCGACAGAAATCAAAAACTATACAACGCAGGAAGTATTCCCCTTAGTATTCTCTATGAATCGAAAGCAAATCTTGCCAGTGCCAAAAAACTTTATGAGAATGCAAAAATATAGGTTGACCGATCTCTTATGATACTGGCAAAGCTAAACCAAAAGGATTCT
>JAISSC010000052.1 GCA_031273305.1 Flavobacteriaceae bacterium | reverse complement strand
AAAGCGTTCAATATTGGGTTAAGAAATAATATTCATTACCTGTTTTTCACCTGACTTTGACACTTTCAAGAGCCTTGTTTTGTAACTATATAATAGTCAATATTTTATAATTTTTATGATACTAAAATGGGTGTTGCAGGCAGAAGCCTGAAAGGCTTGATTTTCATAACCGCAGGTCGGCGACCTGCGGGCAACGACAACCAATTACACCGCCTGAAAGGCGGGACTAGTCCTGCCTTTCAGGCATAGAGTGGGGGTGGGTACTCTCCGCAGGTCGGCGACCTGCGGTTATGAAGATTCAGCCCTCCGGGCTGTCCCAAAAATCATTTAGGATGTCGCATAGTCATAGTCAGGAAAAAGAGTTCAAATAACTAGGTTAAGAAATAATATTCATTACCTGTTTCTCAAAATCTTCCCGACTTCCGATTGCTTCATTCTTTATTTTAGTTCTGTAATTATAAATAGTTTGAGGAGAATAGTGTAAAAAAGTTGCTATTTTTGAGCTATCACGGATTCCTAAACGGATCAAGGCAAAGATCCGCAATTCCGTAGTAAGCAATTCTCCCTTTTTCAATTGAATTTTTCCTTTATCATTCAATAAACTATTAAAATTCTCAACAAAATTCGGGAACAGATTCAGAACGGCTTTATCAAAATTATTGAAAAAATCTTTTAATTCCGATTTTATAAATTGAGGCGAATCTCTCATCCTGTGTAAGTCCTCAATCTGGTTGGAAAGTATTTTCCTGCGTACGGTTTCTTTATATTGTTCCAGTTTATTGATGTAGGAAGAGCAAAGGTCCATAAATAACCCTACATGTTCTTCTAAAGTATTATTGGCAGAATATAATTTAGTATTGGTCTGTTCTAATTCTTCGTTTAGTATGTATAGCTTGCGACGTCCTGTTTTTATAAGTTGCATCTGTTTATAGATATAACCGGAGGTAAATATCACGAATAGAGAAAGAATACTTATAGCGACCAGCATATACTTTAAGGTACGGTTTTCTTTCCTGCTTTTATTTTGATAGGCATCCACGATAAGAGGAAGTTTCCCGGCGATTTGAGACATTCTTTGCCGGTTGTTATAAAAGCGGGCATCTTCCAGAGAGATCTGTATGTATTGATTAGCCCTTTCTAATTCCTTCGGATTGTGTTTATATAAGAAAAATGCCAGCTCACGCAGGGAAATATTTTCCTTAATGGCACATTTCAAATCGGCTATGGCAGAGAGGATGAGATGTTTTTCATACAATTTTCCATTATCTTTCTTTTTATATATGGAAGCCAAATCACAGTTAATGATGGCAAAACGCCGTGAAGTTTCACTGATTCTGGGTAAAAGAGCCTGCAAAGTCCGTTCGGCATCATCGTATCTGCCTTTTTCAAACAATATCGATGCACGATACCATTCATTTTCCGTAGAGTTTTTAGACCATGTAAGACGTATAGAGTCCTTATAAGCTAACTCAAGACGTTTATATTCCGGAGAGAAAAGAGCATCATTAATAAACTCTGCCGAAATCCGGTTAACCCACTCGTTAGCGATATAATACTCTCTAAATAAAGAAGGGTCGAGCCGATGGCGGTTAATATTCTTCAGATTTTCCATAGATTCCTTAATAAGTCCGGCTGTGGAAAATACTATTGAAAGCTGTATATCGGTTTCATCCTGATATTTTTGGTTGTTTGCCAGATCGGCTATTCGCTTATTTTTATACGCATAAGCCATAGCAGAATCGCCGTTAAAAAATTTATATTCGTTATATATCTCTTTCTGTATCGAGTATTTTTCTTCCAAAGAGCTGTTAATGTCAATTAATTTTTTAAGACTGTCGATTTTGATCTCTTTTTTCAGAACATACATCTGACGGTTTTCAATAGCTTCATCCAGATCGTTCAACAGGTCACCGTTGGGGGTTTTGTATTTACATCCGGTTATCAATATAAACAGAATAAAAAAATAACTGATATTTTTTTTCATAAGCCTCAATTTGAATTTATTTATGTATTTAAAAAATTTAATAAAACGCAAATGTAGGCAAAAGTGGTCTAACGGCATCTACTTTATTTTGTTTTTAATCCGCTATAATTTATTGATTTTTAGTTAGTTAAATAACACATAATAAAAATCACCTACTTTGATTCTACCAAAAAAGCATATGAGCACCGAACAGCAGTAAATTTGTACTCATAACATTAATAAAAACATAAAATGAGAACTCGATTATTATCATTGACAATGTTGTCGTTATTCAGTTTATTCTTAAATGCTCAGGAGGAAACTCAGGAGCAACTATCCGGGAAAGAGAAGCTAAACGTAGGCTTGGAACTAAAAACCAATCACCTCTGGCGTGGTTTGGTAGGAGCCGATGTATTCTTTGCCGCAGTAGACATTAACTATGCTTTCGACAAGAAAAATCATTTCGTATTCGGACTATGGGGAGGTTCCGCTCTGGCAGGAGAAGGGCGTGAAGAAGGAAAAAATTATGCCTGGCATGAAATAGATTATTATCTTAAATATGACACCGGAAGGTTCATGGTAGGATTTTGGGATTGTTTCAGTGATTCAGGAAAAGATTCTGACGATCCGTCAGGAGATATTTGGAACTATGATAGAAAAACTACCGGTCACAGAGTTGATTTCAGGGGTCATTTTGTAATATCCGAACAAACTCCGTTAAAAATAGAGTTTGGTACCTCTGTTTATGGAGCCGACCGTGCCGATAACGGAGATCAGAGGTATTCCACCTATGCGGAATTAAATTATCCCGTAATTCGTAACAAGAAAACAAACCTGAACGTATTCTGCGGTGCGGGGATAGGATATGGAGGAAATTCCCATATGTATGGAGACGGAGAACGCGATTTTGATATTGTTAATGCAGGTATAACCACATCACGAACGTTTACTTTATGGGAACACAAAGTGCCGGTTTCAGCTACGGCAATGTGGAATCCGTCCAATAAAATGGCAAGAGTTCAGTTAGTGGCAGTTATTTTTTAAAAATAGTTGGTAATTTATATATTAAGTCGTAACTTTATGACATCCACAACAATAAGACGTTTATGTGTCATAAAGCCTATTTAGAAGAATAAATTATTAAATTATAAATTACAAAAAATACCTTTTTATCATGAACAATATAAAATCAACAAATTATACAATTCCCTTAATCACATTGACCACATTATTTTTTATGTGGGGGTTCATCACCTGCCTGAATGATATTCTAATTCCATTTCTAAAAGGAGTTTTTTCTCTTACTCACTTTCAGGCTAACCTGGTGCAATTAGCATTTTTCGTGGCATATTTTATTATCTCATTGATATATTTCATCGTCTCGGCTACATTTGGAGACCCTATTTCAAAAATAGGATATAAAAATACGGTCATGGCGGGATTGATAATTTCTGCCCTTGCTTGTTTGTTGTTTTTTATGGAAGCGGGAAGCAGTACTCCGAAATTCGGAACTTTTCTTTTAGCCTTATTCTTATTGGGCAGTGGTTTTACGTTTCTGCAAATTGCGGCTAATCCATTGGTTTCACTATTAGGAAAACCGGAGACGGCGTCCAGTCGTTTAAACCTTTCACAGGCATTTAATTCTTTAGGTACAACCATTGCTCCTGTTATAGGAGGATATTTTATCTTTAAGTATTTTGTCCCAAAGGAAGCATCCATAGCAGTAGAAGCCGGTGCGGTAAAAATTCCTTATTTGTTTTTAGCGGGTGTATTGTTGCTTCTGGCAGTAGTCATATTTATTTCAAAAATTCCCAATGGAAATGTCGAAGATTCCTCAGAAAAATTGGATAAAAAAGCCGGTGCTCTTCAATATCCGCACTTGGTTTTCGGGATGTTAGGAATTTTCTTTTATGTGGGAGGAGAAGTTACTATCGGAAGTAATCTTGTTTCTTATATGAAAGAATTTCAAGGACTTACAGAGAATGCCGCCTCATCTTTCCTCGCTTTCTATTGGGGAGGAGCAATGATAGGTCGTTTTATGGGGTCTATATCCATGAGTGACATGGAAGGAGTAAAAAAATATACGTTAATGGCAGTAGCTGCCATTGCTTCTTTTATCTTAATTTTCACCATAACGGGAATATCTATAAAAGAAGTGGGCTATTTCCTTATATTCCTCGTATTGAACTATGCCGTATTTATCGCTGCACGTTCCGTTCCTTCCAGAACATTAAGCTACTTTGCAGGAGCAAGTATGATATTGATATTTATTATGTTGATCTCAAGCGGAACTATCTCCCTTTGGGCTATTTTAGGAGTAGGATTATTCAACTCCATAATGTTCCCGACTATTTTTACTCTTGCCATCAACGGATTGGGAAAATACACCTCACAAGGTTCTTCCCTATTGGTAATGATGATTCTCGGAGGAGCCTTATTGCCTCCGTTGCAAGGTTTGATAGCAGATTACACTAACAGCCATATTGCTTTTATTCTGCCTCTTTTTTGTTATGCTTATCTGATGTGGTACGGATTTGTCGGATGTAATATCAAGAAAAAAACAAACCCGGAACTTTCACAATAAATAACGGAGAAGTTGACCTGAGTTTTTTTTCAAGTAGGAATAGATTACTCAACTCCGGTCAGGACATTCATAAATGTCATAGATGTGCATAAGCATAAAAAACAAAAGTTATCCATGTTCGGATAACTTTTGTTTTTACGTTTATCGGTTTCTATCCCGGATTCCTGTTATTCACCGGCAGCTTCTTCTCCTCCCGGAGCTTCTTCTTCAGGGCCTGTTTTCACATTTCGTGAAGTTCTAACTGAGGCTATAACCGTATTAGCAGGATGTAATATCTGGAAATTATCTTTTTCTATTTTAGAAACTTCAAATTTATTTCCTACATCTAAGGAAGTCACATCCACTACTATTTCATCCGGAAGATTTGCAGGAACTGCTTTTACTTTAAGTTTTCTCAAACTAACCCGTAAAGCTCCTCCTCTTACTACTCCTTTTGCACGCCCTGTGATAACTACGGGCACTTCCATCGTAACCGGCTTACCGGGATTTAATTCATAAAAATCTGCATGAATGATCCTGTCTGATACCGGATGGAATTGTACATCTTGTAGAATACTTTCAATCTTTTTTCCATCTACTTCTAAAGTAACTGTGTGTGCTTCGGGAGTGTAAACCAAATTCTTAAAGTTTTTTTCTTCGGTAGAGAAGTGTAATACTTCCTTTTCTCCATAAACAACACAAGGAACTTTTTCAGCATTACGTAAGGCTTTTGATGAATTCTTGCCTACGCTTTCTCTTTTTTCTCCTTGAATTGTAATTGATTTCATAAAATAATTTACATTATAAATTTTGTACTTATTGATTCTCTGTTATGTACCAGGTTCATAACCTCTCCAAACAGGGAGGCGCAAGTTAATACTTTTATTTTACTTATAGAAGTATTTTTTAAAGGAATTGAATCTGTTACAATTACCTCCTGCAATTTAGAATTATTAATTTTGTCATAAGCACCGCCTGAAAATACCGGATGAGTAGCCATAGCCCTTACGCTCAAGGCTCCGGCATCCATAATAATATCGGCTGCCTTAGTTAAGGTTCCTGCCGTGTCTATCATGTCATCCACCAAGATAACGTTCCTGTCTTTTACATCTCCTATCAATGTCATGTAATCAACATTATTGGCTTGCTTTCTCTCTTTATAGCAAATAACCACATCTGCACTCAGGTAACCTGCGTAAGTTCTGGCTCTTTTTGCTCCTCCCATGTCCGGTGAGGCAATAGTAAGGTTATCTAGTTTTAGAGACCTTACATAATCGATAAAAATAGCAGAGGCAAATAAATGGTCGACCGGGATCTCAAAAAATCCCTGAATCTGATCTGCATGCAAATCCATGGTCATTACTCTCGTCGCACCGGCTGCACTTAAAAGATTTGCCACCAGCTTAGCTCCTATCGGAACACGGGGTTTATCTTTTCTATCCTGACGTGCCAACCCAAAATAAGGGATCACTGCCGTAATTTTATCTGCTGACGCTCTTTTCGCAGCATCGATCATCAATAACATTTCCATTAAATTATCCGCAGGTGGGAAGGTGGAACCTATAATAAAAACCCGTGATCCTCTTACGGATTCCTCCAAACAAGGTTGATATTCCCCATCGCTAAAATCAAGGAAACTCATTTTTCCTAAAGGCAGTCCATAACTTTGTGATATTTTTTCTGCCAAAGAAACACTTTCTCTAATAGAGAATATATGAACCGGTTGCATCATTTATGTTAGTTAAAAAATGGTTTCTAAAAACGAATGTTGCAAATTTATAATTTTTTTATTCATAAAATTAAAAAACTGAACAAAATTTTGTTCAGTTTTTAATTACTTATAATTTCAGTCTTATTTTATAACTTTATGGAAACTTAACTCCCTGATATACATTAGGATTTATCTGAGGCAAATTTGAATCATATTCTTTATTGATAGCTTTTATAAATTCATTGGCTATAAAAGCATATCCTCTTCCGGTGAGATGAACTCCATCCAAAGAAAATGCTCCTCCGGTTACAAATTTAGCGGTATAGGTCACTCCTTCGTACGTTATTCCGGACTGTTTGCTCAAATCTACCATCAGTGAATTAATATCGGCGAAAGCTAAATGATACTGACCGGCTAATTCTTTAATAATGGAATTAAAGTTTTTTGTGGCTGTGCTTATATTTTCTGCTTCTGTTTTCGTCAACGCCCATTTATCCTCGAGCGGATAAGTAACTCCGTTAATAGCCAGATCGGAAGGTATTCCGGCTTGTATGGCAGCCGTATTAGGTTTCCCTAAAACTCCGGAGGAAGTCAACAATAAATAGTCAGCGTTAGTAGTTTGTCTGGATTGTCCATAAAGGGAACCATATAAAGCCGCCTGTTGAGCAGGCATTCCGTTTGATGACAATATGGCTGTTATTTGTGCTCCTAAATCCGTCAAATCTTTATCTTTAATTAAAACAGGATTTGCCTGCGTAGCCGAATAAACTACCTTTCTTTCGGGATAGCCCAAAGCTATAAATATCTGGTTCAACTGGGCAAATGCCGCATTCAATATATCTATCTGATTAGGATTGGAAGCCGTAAGGCTTTGCGGACTTAAGGCATTGTATGGTACGGTGGTGAAAAATGGAATGCCGGTTACGTCAGGTAAATTAGCGACTACTCCTTTGGCTCCGTTGGAAGTTAATCCCTGAACCAAAGCGGTATAAGCTGTCTGGAAGATAGCTGCATCGGTAATTGAATAAGAACCGTCTCCTCCGGAGGTAGCATATTCCAACACATCATTATTTCCTATCCACAGGGAAAAGAAAGTAGGATTTTGGGATACGGCATCTGCCAGAATGGTAGTATTCGGATCGGAAGCAAACCGTACGAAGTAAGGATTTGCCGTTCCTGAAGGTAAGTTTGCAGGGTTTCCATATCCCGGAACAACCAAGTGAAAAGACCTGGCACCGGGAACCCCCATATTCTGATAAGGCCCTTGTGAATAAATATTGTCTAATGTCGTAGCTCCCGTTCCGGATGCCGTTACCGGAGATAAACTTCCGTTAATTATCGCTAATATTTTCTTATTCTCTACATTAGCTGAGGGTATGCCTCCTAATTCATCTGCCATAAAAGGAATTTTAAAATCTCCCCCTCCGGCTTGTTTCATCTGCTCTGCAAGCATTGCAGGAAAGGATTCTTGTTGTCCTGAAATATAGAGGGCATTATCCCTAAATCCGGAAGTTAATGAATTTCCTAAGGCTACATACCGGGTAAAATCCGCCTGCCCCGATTTTACTACTACATCGGAAACTTCTTCATCAAAATCGTTATTACATGATATGTTTATTACTAAAAAACTGAATAATACGTATGCTATATATTTTCTCATTTCTTCTTTTTTAATTTTTACTTAAGTTTAAAACGGGTTCCATGTTAATCCAAATCCCACCATAAAGCTACTCAACTTAGCTTCTCCAAAAAAATTATAAAATTCATTGGCTACCTTTCTTGGTTTACCTACGTAATAAATTCCCGTTAAATCCAACATTAATTTTTTATTGAAAAAACTGTATCCTATTCCTCCGGTTACTGCGTTGTTATCCGTACTTGGAGTTTCCGGATTCCAGTACTCATCTTTTACCGGAGATTGGTCATGGTAATATCCTAACCTAAGTGCTAAATCTTCCGTTGGTAAATATTCGGTACCGAATCTAAATGAATAGGAAGTTTTATAATTTTTCGGGGAGGATGAAATTGTAGGGTCTTTGGGGTCATTTCCCACCTTGTTTTGTTCAAAATCAAACACCAGATTCCTGTATCTCTCCCATCCGGAAGCATTCCAGTCTGCGGAAATCGACCATTTAGGCAATATCCTGTAAGTCAGACCCAGAGTGAACTCGGATGCAAGCGGCAATAAACCGTTGAATCTATCATCTGCTGTTGCAAACAGGTCGCTTCCTATAAGGGACTGTGGTACTTCAAATTTTGCCGTACCATGTACTGCATCCATATCTATTCTGGAACGATATGCAATGCTTATGTCTAAATTTTTAGTTGGTTTAAAATACATTCCGAGATTGAAACCATTCCCTGTGGCATCTTTATCTTCCAATATCATTTTTCCGTCAACGGCTGAAATGGCTTTTTGTAAATTCACACTTCCTACGGCATGAATGTATCCTACTCCGACACTGAACCAATCATTGAAACGATATGCTACGGTCGGCTGAAAGAAAAAAGACCTCAGTTCTATGCTGGTAACCAAATCTTTTCCTGCCCAGTTTTCGCCCCAATCTACCGCACTTCCGAAAGGAGTAGTCAAGCTAAAACCCACAGATAATTGGTCTGTTGCTTTGTAGGCTATGTTGAAAGCCATAGGAGTACTAACCGGATTATCTGTTTCTGCTTTATACAGGGTAGATATGTTTTGATATTCGGCTTTTCCAAATACGCCGAATGCCCCTGCGGAAATACTGAGTTTTGAGGGTATAAATGCAATTCCGGCAGGATTAAAAAATGCTACACTTGCATCTCGTGTATGTGCACTAGTATGCGCCATAGCTGCCTGTCTAACTCCTTGAAGAGACACTCTGAACCCTCCTGCCTGTAAGGTACTAAATGTTATAAAAAGTATTAATAAAAAAATTCTTTTCTTCATAAATTATATTTTATTTGTAGTTTGATAGTTTTCACAAATCTATATGAATCTTAATATATTTTTGACATTATACTTTCCATTTTTTTAATTTTGATAATCTACATTAAGATTGTAAAAGTAATATTATTCTGTTAAATATATTAAATTTCATAAAAATTTAAGGCACTGAATTAGATTAAGTACAAACAATTCCTATATTTGCACAAAAGTTACAGATAGCATTTTTAAATAATATGATGTCCATCAAAAATAATTCTCTTTCAATATTAAAGCCAACCCAGAAAGCTAAAGTTGTAGGTTTCTCTGAAGAGGATATTCCTGCAAAAATTTTAGAAATGGGAATCGTTCCCGGAGTATCCGTCAGATTAAAACGTCAGGCTCCCTGGAACGGACCTTTATATCTTGAATACGGAAAAGAAAAAAGCACCATCATGCTGCGAGAAGAAGAAGCAAACTGCATATTGATAGAACTGGAATAAGATAAAATGAGCACCAAAACCATTGTTCTTGCGGGAAATCCGAATGCGGGAAAGACAACTCTTTTTAATCAGTTAAGCGGATTGCACCAAAAAACCGGGAACTATCCGGGAATTACAGTTGAAAAGAAAAAAGGAAAGTTCAACTACAAAGGTGTTGGTTATACTTTGATCGACCTTCCGGGAACGTATAGCCTTTGTCCGTCTTCCGCTGATGAGGAAGTAGTGCTCAACATTTTGTCTAACCCCGAACATCCTGATTACCCGGATTTTATAATTGTAGTCGGAGATGTTCATAATATGAAAAGAAGTCTTTTTTTATATGAACAAGTCAAAGACCTGAAAATCCCGACCATATTGGTTATCAATCAGATAGACAGCATTGAGAAGGAGGGAATCTTAATACGCGAGGAAAATATACCAAAATATTTTGATGCTCCGGTGGTTCTGGTCAGCTCCCGCAAGGGAAAAGGAATAGACGACCTGAAAGAGATCATAAATAAAGGCATTTCACAAGAACCTAAACAATCTTTTCAATATCCTGAGGAATACCGTAAGGCGGTTGAGGAATTTAAAACCGAAGCCCATATAAATGATTATCTCGCATGGCTGTTTTTGTCACAGGTCAAAATTGGAAATGTTCCTGAAAAATACCGGGATACTGTTACTAAAATCGTAAAGAAATACAAACTTATCCCTAAAAGATTACAACTCAGGGAAACAATCTCCCGACATCAATTGATAGATGATCTGGTAGAAAAAATAGTTTATAAAGACCCTACTCATCAAACGTTTACCAACAAAGTGGATAAAATCGTTACTCATCATTTCTGGGGTTACTTTATCTTCTTCTGTATCTTATTTTTAATATTCCAGTCTTTATTCTATTTATCCAGTTATCCTCAGGATTGGATAGAGGGTATTTTTGCCGACAGCGGGAAATTATTGACTAAACTTCTTCCCGAAGGGCCGGTCTTAGAACTTATTGCTCATGGCATTGTACCCGGAATCAGCGGCGTAGTCGTCTTTATTCCTCAAATTGCTATCTTATTTTTCTTCTTGTTAATAATGGAAGAAAGTGGCTATATGGCAAGGGTAGTGTTTCTTATGGATAGATGGTTCCGACCTGTGGGATTAAACGGAAAGAGCGTGGTTCCTCTTTTATCCGGAGCAGCCTGTGCCATACCTGCGATCATGTCCGCACGGAATATCGAAAATTCCAAAGAGAGGTTGATAACTATTCTGGTTACCCCTTTTATTACCTGTTCTGCAAGGCTTCCTGTGTATTCCATCATAATTGCTTTAATCATTCCCAAAGGTGAAGGATTCTTCAATCTTCAGGGATTCGTTATGATGGCTATGTATCTGCTGGGAGTAATTATGGCTTTCATCGGGGCAGCTATTGCGAATAAACTCATTAAATCCAAATATAGAAGTTATCTTATACTGGACATGCCGAGTTATAAGGTTCCTTTCTGGAGAAATGTCTTTTACGGATTATTTGAAAAATCGTGGAGTTTCATTGCCAGCGCAGGAAAAATTATAATTGCGGTAAGCGTTATACTTTGGGCATTGGGCACTTTCGGAATAAGCGAAGATAATGGAAAAACAAACTATTTTGCGGATACTTCTCTGAAAGATTCTTATCTGGGTAAGTTCGGGAAAGCAATCGAACCGGTCTTTGAACCTTTGGGATATGACTGGAAAATAGACATTGGTATTCTCTCTTCCTTTGCTGCAAGGGAGGTATTTGTAGGAACCATTGCTTCCATATACAGCATGGAGGACGATGGAGAGGAAAACCTTAAACTAAAGGAACTTATGAGGAAAGACCTTAATTACAATACGGGGGAACCGACTTTTAATCTGGCTACGGGAGTGTCTATCATGTTATTCTATGCTTTCGCTATGCAATGCGTAAGCACACTGGCTGTTGTGAAAAAGGAAACTAACTCATGGAAATGGCCTATTATTCAATTATTTGCAATGACCGGAATTGCATATGTTTCTGCATTAATTGCATACCAGCTTCTAAAATAGCCTAAAACTGATTCGTATTTACTAAAACCAATGTGCAGGCTTCTTCCGTACGAATGCCTTGTTTTTCTACCAATTCTTTAAATTCCGGATTTTCCGCTCCGGGATTGAATATAATCCTTACAGGATGCAACGACAGGATATACTCATAATATTCTTTTTGACGAACCGGACTTAAATAAAGACTTACGGTATCTATATCTTTGAAATCTTCTTTTTCCTTTGAAAAAGAAACATCTCCTATTTTACCGTCTCTACTTCCTATAGCCACTACAGGATAACCATGCGCCCGTAAGAGCTTAATTGCCTTATTACTATATCTGTCCGTATTTTCAGAGGCTCCCAATATTAATGTCTTTTTCATGATCGTTAAAGTTTAATCTATCCATTCTACATCAAAAATTTCCGAGAAATTATTTTTTATCTGTTGTTTAACTTCCTCTACATCAAGTTTATATCCTAATTCCTTCTCTAATGAAGTGACGGCTTTGTTTTTAATTCCGCACGGAACGATATAATTGAAGTATTTCAAGTCCGAATTCACATTAAGGGCGAATCCGTGCATGGTTACCCATCGGCTGGCTTTCACCCCCATCGCACAAATTTTTCTTGCAAAAGGTTTCCCGGAATCTATCCAAACTCCTGTCTCTCCCTTTGAGCGTTCTCCTTTAACTCCGTAGTGTTCAACCGTTTTTATAATAACCTCTTCCAGATAACGCATATATTTATGAATATCCGTAAAAAAGTTTTCCAAATCCAAAATAGGGTATCCGACAATTTGTCCGGGACCATGGTAGGTAATATCCCCTCCCCGATTGGTTTTTACAAACTGTGCATTAATTCCTTTTAGCTGATTTTCATTAATTAAGAGATTCTGGAAATCTCCGTTTTTCCCCAATGTAAAAATATGTGGATGGGAAACAAACAAAAAGTAATTAGAAGTAGGCAGAAAGTGTTCATCAGAGGGAATATGTTTGTTCTTTAATTTTATATCAATGATAGAATTAAGTAATTTCTCCTGTAATTCCCACGTACTTAAGTACTCAGCTTCTTTTAAATCTCTATAATTTACCTTTTTATTTTGAATGGCATTCATAACTGCAAAATTAGGTTTTAAAATTTAAACGATATAATAAATAATGCTTATACCTAAATAGGAAAAAACAATCCGTTTGATTGGGTACGGTAGAATGTAATAAGATATATTTGATAAAGAGGCATGATAAATATCATATATTTTTTCACTTATATATTACGTTAATTAAAAAAACCCTTTCAAAAAAATTTTGAAAGGGCTTAATTAACACTAAAAAACTTTATTAAAGAACAACTAATTATTAATGCAAATATATAAGTTTTTTCTAAAAAAAAAAATATAAGATATTCTTTCAAAAATTCTTATGAAGAAAATATTTAAATATAAACAGCGTAATTTAAGATTATAAAATAAATAACCGAGTAGTTTTCGCTTTATATTTTTGTATTTGATAAAAAACTTATGCGTTTTTCAATAAATGGCATAAATGCTAAATTTTGTTAATTTTTTACAGGTAGTAGAAAAATCAAAATTTTAAGTTACTTTTGTTAGACACAACAAATAAATTAGATATAAATTAATATGGCTTTAGAAATTAGTGATCAATCTTTTAAAGATGAAGTATTAGGTTCAAAAGAACCTGTCTTAGTAGATTTTTGGGCAGAATGGTGTGGCCCGTGCAGGATGTTAACTCCCATAGTGGAAGAATTGTCAGTAGAGTTTAAAGGAAAGGTAAAAGTAGCCAAAATAGATATTGATTCCAATCATGAAATTTCGGTAGAATATGGAATTAGAAATATTCCTACGCTTTTATTTTTTAAGGACGGACAAGTGGTTGATAAAGTAGTAGGAATATTATCCAAAGAAAAACTGGCTGAGAGGATGCAATCCTTATTAGCAAATTAACCCCCTAATATTTCCATACAAATACGTAATAAACCTGAACCCGAACAATAAAACACGGCTAGGTAATTGGTTTTCAATATTTTGTGTTTTAATCGGGTTCGGGCGGAAGGTTGTATGCAATAATCCCGGAGTTTTACAAAACTTAAAATAACCTGAGTTCGGGATAAGAACGGAGTACGGCTTTGCTTCGCAAAGCTCAAACCGATGCTTGGAGGTTGAATATTTTCGTGTTCTATAAAGATATGTTCCAGTTATCCAGAGTTTCAAATATGTATTTATCATTACTACCTAAAACAGTAATGAACTTCCTTAAAGAATCTGCATACTGAGGTTTTTCAAACATCCGGTCATGAACTAAGATCACGATGGAATTTGAACGGTACGTTCTTCCTCTCTTGAGCGTATTCTCCACTTTTTTAATCATTTCAGTCGCACTTTCCACCGGTACATTTCCATGTATAAACTTCCATTCAACATCCCATCCGTATACTGAATACCCTAAAGAATCCAGTTTTCTTGCCACTCCAAAAGCTGAAGATTCCCCTTTCAACTTATTATTAATTGCCCATGTATTTCTACCCGGCAAACGTGCGATCTTATGTTTGATAGCTAATTTACTTTCAGCAGTGATAAAATCCTGTAAAGAACTTTTAGGGTTATTATAAAATGTTGAATATCTATTTCTAAAACCATGAGTATCACTATGATTGGATACAATAAAAAGAGGGTTGTTATTAATAGAATCTACCAAATTTTTTCTTTTTGCGCCAACATTGTGTGTTCCCACCATAAAGAAAGTAGCCTTTATATTATTTTCCTCCAGAATATCTTTACATATCTGCGTTCCGGGCAGCTGAGGCCCGTCATCCAGAGTGAAATATATATAGTATTTACTGGAATCCTTTACAATCTCAACCGCATTTATATCTTCCTCAGGATATTGTTGTTCCTCAAATCTTACCGGGTCTTTTTTCGTTACTTTTTCGGGTAAATCCTGAGGTTTTGTTTTTATCTGACTTATAGTGTCCTGAACGGAAGGATCAGAGGCAGGCACAGATACCGATGAATCACTTACCAACGAATCATCTGCTTGCGTATCTACTTGTTTTACAACGTTCTTGCAGCTTAATAAACAAAAAATAATAACAGAAAAATAATATCCTTTCATAGTATAATTTATGATCTTCTTAATATAACTTTATGATTTTTTTAACATTTCGTTTATCTGTCATAAATTGTGCCATTTTACCTCTTAAAGCAATTTAATTTGAAAAATAAATTTTGTTCTTCCCGACCATGATACAAACCGCATTCCCTATGCCTTTATTATATAATCCCTTATCTATCATCCGACAGGAATCCGGTTAAAAAATCCTAAAATTTTTTTATTTTTTTTCTCTCAAATAAAAAAAATCCTTATCTTTGTTACATTGAACTGGTATGAAAAAAATTCTATCTCTTATATTAATGCTTATCTCTCTGCATCTGGTAACGGCAAAAAACGAATTACCACAGCATGACGGTACTTTAAATTTAGGAGAACAACCGGTCACCAAATCAAAGTTATACCCAAATCCTGCGGTAGATTTTATAATTATAAAAAACTCGTCTGCCTCAAAAATTAAAAATGTTTCCGTTTTATCAATGGTGGGTAGCGTTGTAATCAATAAAGAAATTTCAGATAACAATAACAATCCGGAGGTTAGTGTTTCAAAACTTCCCACAGGCAGATATTTTGTTAAGGTTTCCTATTCCGATGGAAATCCGGAAATATTAACCCTCATTAAACTCTAATCCCTGCTTCAGTTGCAACACCTTTTATTTATAGTATAAAAATTATGTTTCCTTTTGGCATATTAATTGACTTTCCTATGTAGCCAAACTAAGGATAGTTTTTAATTAAGTGCTAAAAATCAATTACTTAGGGTTAGGTTTTTAAGTTTAATCTACCTATGCCCGATTACTTTCCGAAGGTTTGTCATAAAAATAAAATAAGAAATACCATGAAATTTGACATATTGTCATTAGATCAAGTTATGCAAAACGATAGTGAGTTCGTTCCCCTACTAAGTCAGGACGAAGAGGACAGAATGATGAATGAAACATTTCCATCCATATTGCCCCTGTTACCTGTACGAAATGTTATATTATTTCCCGGAGTAGTGATTCCCATCACCGCAGGAAGGAATAAATCCATCAAACTGTTGCAGGAAGCGCAAAGGACGGATAAAATTATCGCAGTCATAACACAAAAAGAAATTAATACTGACGACCCTCAGATCGATGATCTGCACAGAATTGGGACTATCGGGAGAATTTTAAAACTGCTTAAAATGCCTGACGGGAGTTCTATGGTCATCATACAAGGTATCCGAAAATTCTTTTTAAATACCATTATTGAAAACGAGCCTTACCTGAAAGCAGAAGTTACCCTACTGGAAGATAAAAATACTGTCTCCGGGAAGAACAAAGAACATTTTGATGCTTTATTGGAAAGCCTTCGTGAAACAGCCATCAAAACCATTCATGAAAATCCGGCTATTCCCTCAGAAGCCTCTTTTGCCATAAAAAACATAGAAGGCAGCACCCTTTTGGTAAATTTTGTAGCTTCCAATCTGGAGCTTCCCTTAACTGAGAAGCAGGAATTACTGGAAACGGAAAACCTCACGGACAGGGCTTCCAAAACCTTAAAATACCTGAATGTAGAACTCCAAAAAATAACATTAAAAAATTCCATTCAGGATAAAGTAAATACAGACCTCAACAAACAACAACGTGAGTATTTTCTGCATCAGCAGATGAAGACCATACAGGAAGAACTGGGAGGAGTTTCTTATGAAGCGGAAGCAGAAGAAATGCGCAGGAAATCCGCCAAAAAGAAGTGGGATAAATCTGTGGAGAAGCATTTCGAAAAAGAGCTTAACCGACTGGTCAGAACCAATCCACAAACTCCCGACTACGGAGTTCAACGGAACTATCTGGAACTGATGCTAGACCTGCCGTGGAATAATTGCTCCAAAGACGATTTCGATATAAACCATGCCGAAAAAGTATTGAACAAAGACCATTTTGGTTTGGAAGACGTTAAAGAACGGATTTTGGAATATCTGGCAGTATTGAAGCTAAAAGGAGATATGAAGTCTCCTATCATATGTTTGTATGGCCCTCCGGGAGTAGGAAAAACCTCTCTGGGAAGGTCTATTGCTTCTGCCTTAGGGAGAAAATACATACGGATGTCCTTAGGAGGTCTGCATGACGAATCGGAAATCAGAGGGCACCGAAAAACCTATATCGGAGCTATGCCGGGAAGAATTATCCAATCCATCAAAAAAGCAGGAACTTCTAACCCTGTGATGGTTTTAGACGAAATTGACAAGATAAGCGTCAGCGGGCATGGTGATCCTTCTTCCGCCTTACTGGAAGTGCTGGACCCGGAACAAAACAACACTTTCCATGATAATTTTCTGGATGTTGACTATGACCTATCCAAAGTATTGTTTATCGCAACTGCCAACAGCTTATCCACCATTCAGCCTGCCCTGTTAGACCGGATGGAGGTAATCGACATATCCGGATATACCGTTGAAGAAAAGGTAGAGATAGCTTCCAAATATCTCATTCCCAAACAAATCGCAGAGCACGGACTGGCTAAAAAAGATATTTCCATCGGCAAGAAAGAACTGGAATTTATAATACAGGCATATACACGGGAATCCGGAGTACGGAATCTAGAACGCAAGATTGCCAAAATAGTCAGGAATACAGCCCTATCCATCACACGTGGAGCAGAATATATCAAAAAACTTTCCAAAGCGAGAATTGAAGAAATATTAGGTCCTCCGATGATGCCGGAAGAATCCGAAACCAATAAGGTTCCCGGAGTAGTAACCGGTTTGGCATGGACACAGGTGGGGGGAGACATCCTTTTTATTGAAAGTATCCTTTCCAAAGGAAAGGGAGTACTCACCATGACCGGAAATCTGGGGAACGTAATGAAAGAATCTGCTACCATTGCACTGGAATACATTAAAGCCAATTATAAAAAGTTCGGAATCGAGCAGAAAAAACTTGAAGAAAGCAACATCCACATTCATGTTCCCGAAGGAGCCACTCCCAAAGACGGCCCTTCCGCAGGAATTGCCATGTTAACTTCTCTGGTATCTTCATTTACCGGTAAAAAAGTAAAGTCCAAATGGGCGATGACCGGAGAGATCACCCTGCGGGGAAAGGTGCTTCCCGTAGGAGGAATTAAGGAGAAAATACTGGCAGCCAAACGAGCAGGAATTACGGATATAATTTTATGTGAGGAGAACAAAAAAGATATTGAAAAAATCAACCCGGAATATATTAAAGGTGTAAAAGTACATTACGTAACCCAGATGTCGGAGGTAATTGATCTGGCTATTTAAACGATGTGGAGACGTCCCAATTTGGGCGTCTTACCCCACCTTGCGAGGATAACAATTCGCACAACAGTAACGTAATTTAGTTGCATCAAAAGACCAATTTTATTAATTTTGCCGTATAATTTAAGGAATATGGCGCAGACAGTTTTAAAATAATTGACTCCGGCATTAGCCAATACAATAAACATATACAAAGATAATTTACAAACTTTAATTGCTCAATAACATGTACACATACAAAATACATTTACACAAAGAAACCGGAGGTGGTTTTACTGTTTCTGTTCCTGCATTACCCGGCTGCATTACTTATGGCGAAGATGTAGACGAAGCAATATCAATGGCAAAAGAAGTTATTGAATTATATATTGAAGAGTTGAAAGAAAGAGGCGAAGCCGTTCCCGATGATAGCAATACTTTAGAATACTCTTTAAACCTGGAAAAGGTATGAACCTAAACCCAAAACACCTGATTAAAATATTAGAATAACACGGCTTTATTTTCAAACGTTCCAAAGGTTCTCATCAATTGTTTTACAACCCTGTTACAAATAAAACCGTTATCGTACCTATACACGGTGGTAAGGATATGAAAAAAGGAACTTTTCTTGCCGTACTTAAACAAGCCGGAATAGATAAAAATGTGTTGGACTAAAAATCCCCACTGAAGCAAACCCCTAATCAGTTATAAGGTTGCTGCGCTTCTGTTGCGAGCGCAGCGTGGCAATCTTGCTGCGAGGAGGCACGACGTGGCAATCTCATTATAAACAGGAGATTGCTTCACCTGCGGTTCGCAATGACAGGCTAAAACTCACTGTATATCAATTTGTTGCACGCCTAACGGCGTGCCGT
>JAISSC010000001.1 GCA_031273305.1 Flavobacteriaceae bacterium | reverse complement strand
TGCTACTACTGACGAGAAAAAAAAAGTTTACAAAACTGTAACTGACAAGAGAAAGAGAAAGGATTTTTCCATATTCAGAAAATTGATATATGATAGAAGACTTCCTGCTTTATTTGAATATTATGAATCAGATATTATAGACTATAACACCTTAAGATTAGAACTTAACGATTACAACCGATCTAAAGAAAAGTTGTTCAAAAGAGTTTTTGATCTGGAAGAAGAAATTATTAAAGTAATGTCAGATGATGAATTAACAAAGATTTTAATTAAAGAAAAAGAAAAATTAAATAAAAAGAACAAAGAGGTTAGAAACCTGCCACATAACCCTTATTTAGATTGGCTAAAATCTTATAATATAATAAATGAAGAAGAATCAATATTTTTAAAAAAAGTTAGAAATAAATTATCTCATAATGAATTTCCTTTAAAAGAAGTAATAGAACAAATTATCTCATTAGATAATAACCAAACATTTTCTTCACAGATAATTAAAAAATATTTAGAGATTGTAGACAAAATAATTTCAGAAATAAAAAATTAGCTCCTTGACATTCTAATTTATCAAAATATTTGTTGATTTTTTTTGCAGAAAAATCAACTTTACCCAATAATTATAAGGCTTTTACAAACACCTATGTTGTAACTGCCCTTATTTTGAAGGGTAAACACAACGGACGGTCATATACAAAAGAATTTATTACGTTGTAACTGCCCTTATTTTGAAGGGTAAACACAACCCGGGAGCCAGTTCGGAATTTTTATAAAGAGTTGTAACTGCCCTTATTTTGAAGGGTAAACACAACCTGATAATATCTTTGCTAAATCGCTATTTAGTTGTAACTGCCCTTATTTTGAAGGGTAAACACAACAGTTCTATTGCTAGGTCGAAGTTTTCTTTAGTTGTAACTGCCCTTATTTTGAAGGGTAAACACAACCTATACTCTCTGGAAAAATCTTTAAAATACGTTGTAACTGCCCTTATTTTGAAGGGTAAACACAACTAGTCGAATTACTTGTATCAGGCAAAGCCCGTTGTAACTGCCCTTATTTTGAAGGGTAAACACAACCTGTTATTGATTTGTTGGTCAAGTACCCAGGTTGTAACTGCCCTTATTTTGAAGGGTAAACACAACGTAAAATCTATCTATACTGGTGAATATTTTGTTGTAACTGTCCTTATTTTGAAGGGTAAACACAACTAATAAATTGTGACGGTACTCTACAAGATTGTTGTAACTGCCCTTATTTTGAAGGGTAAACACAACCATTTTTTAGATTTTTGAATTAAGATTACAGTTGTAACTGCCCTTATTTTGAAGGGTAAACACAACTTAATTTTGTAAGCAAATACACAATAAGGCGTTGTAACTGCCCTTATTTTGAAGGGTAAACACAACAAAAAGTAGTCCCTGCACACAGGATGCAAGGTTGTAACTGCCCTTATTTTGAAGGGTAAACACAACAGATTTTTCAATTGTGATTCGTTTACAAAATTTTAGTTAACTTTGGACTTAAGATTGCAACCAATATGTCAACTTTGATAATATTCCGGGTTTTGTATTGCTTATTTTCGTGTATTTATGGAATAATTACAGTAAAACTTTAAAGATAAAATATGAAAACAGTTGTTATTTTTTTACTATTTACAACGTTCACTTATTCTCAGACAAGAACACTTGACGCTAGAATAATCAAGATAAATCATGATACCATCAATGTTAAAATGCGGGTTGATGTTAATCTATTTAAACAAACCTTATTAATAGTAACAAGTTTTAACAAAAGAATAAGGGTAATTGATGATAGTGGCAAGAAGAAAAAAATTCAGGCAAAATTGGTGAAAGAACTTTCATTTACTGATTTTGATGGTAATTATAGAAGATTTGTGGGATATAAGAATGATAACGATCTAAAAGAAATATTACATGACGGGAAAATAAAATGGTATAGGTCATATTATTCTGATATTTATGGTGGGCTTCAATTGGAATCTGATATTCTAACGGATGAACAAAATAACATTGTTAACGTAGGAGCAATTGGTTGGAAAAAGAAATTCAGGGAGATGATTCAGTCTAAACTTTCTCTTCAAAACGTTGTCATAACGAGGGATAACATTTTAATGATTGTAAACAAATATGATGAAGATGATGATGTAAACGATGATGAAAATGAAAATGAAGATTAACTTATATGCTTTTTTAGATAATAACCTTTTTATACTATTACTTCAAAAATTCAAACATCACCCCAACAATTCTTCCATAAGTTTTAAATAGTGTAAATATCGCTTTTCTGAGATTCTTTTTTCCTTTACTGCCTGAATAACCGCACATTGAGGTTCGTTGATGTGTAAACAGTTATTAAATTTACAGAGGTGTCTTTCTTTAAATATTTCAGGAAAATAATCTTGTAGTTCTTCTCTTTTCATATCGACCAACTCAAATTCTTTGATACCCGGAATATCTATGATGTTTCCTCCAAAATTCCAGTCATACATTTGAGCAAAAGTAGTGGTGTGTTTTCCTTTCTCGTTATAATCGGAAACGGGAGTAGTTTTAAGGTCTAATCCCGGCTGCAGGGCATTGATGGTTGAAGTCTTCCCGCTTCCTGAATGTCCCAAAAACACCGTGATTTTATCTTGTACTATTTTTTTTAGCGTTTCTATATTAATATTCCCGATGGCAGATATTTCCAATGTTTGATACCCTATATTGCGGTATACCGAATCAACGCTTTTTAATTCTTCCAACTCTCCTCCTGATAACAGATCAATCTTATTAAACACTATCAACACCGGAATTTGATAGGCTTCACAAGTAATTAAAAACCTGTTTAAAAAACCTAGAGATGTCTGGGGATTTCTAATGGTAAAGACAATGCAGGCTAAATCTATGTTTGAAGCAAGTATATGGGTTTCTTTGGAGAGGTTTACGGACTTGCGTATAAGATAATTTTTACGGGGATAAATTTTTGTTATCCAGGCTACGGAGTTCTTCTCTAATTCATAATCTACTTTATCTCCTACTGCCAACGGATTGGTATTTCTTATTTTATCTTTTTTGAACTTTCCACGAATACGGGCTTCATAAACCGTCCCCGTACGGGTATCTTTTAAAAGATACCAGCTTCCTGTGGATTTTGTTACTATTGCCTGATTCATAATTCAAAAATAAAAAAATGCACCTTATTATGATGCATTTTTTAATAACTATATATTGTTTTCTATTTATTCGTCCATAATTTCATTTTGCAGGTCTACGGATTCTTTATGAATGGAAACCAGTAAATGTTCTAAAAACTCTTCGGAAAGTCCCATTCTGGTTCCGTTCCTGATTGCAAGTTTCTTCAGAACATTCCATCTGTCGGGTTGAAATATGGCAACATTATGTTCTTTTTTAAGGAGTCCTATTTTCTTTGCTATATCCATTCTGGAAGCTAATAAGCCTAATAATTGACTGTCCAGTTCGTCAATTTCTCCTCTGTATCGGTTCAATTTAGATGAAAATTCATCAGAGGTGTCATTTTTCTTTCTCAGGGTAATATCCACCAGAATCTCTTTTAAGGTTTCCGGAAGTATCTGTTGTTTTGCATCACTCCAAGCCTCGTCGGGATTGCAATGTGTTTCTACCATTAATCCGTTATATTCCAGATTAAAAGCCTGCTGGGCTATTTCTGCGATCAAATCTCGTCTTCCTGCTATATGAGACGGATCGCAAATAATAGGAATATTAGGGAATTTATCCTTTAATTCTAATGCAATCTGCCACTGCGGATTATTTCTATATTTTGACTTGTTATGTGAAGAAAATCCTCTGTGAATTACTCCTAATTTTTTAATCCCTTGAGCGGCAAGTCTTTCCAATGCTCCAATCCATAGGTCTAAATCAGGATTTACCGGATTCTTAACCAACACAACTTTATCCGTATCTCTCAGAGCTTCTGCTATTTCCTGCATTGTAAACGGATTCACGGTGGAACGTGCTCCAACCCAAAGATAGTCTACATCAAACTCCAATGCTAATTTTGCGTGGGAAGCATTTGCTACTTCTGTTGCAGTAAGCATATTGAACTCGTCTTTAACTCTTTTTAACCAGTTTAACCCAATAGCTCCTACCCCTTCAAAACTTCCGGGTTTGGTTCTTGGTTTCCAGATTCCTGCACGAAAAACCTGTACATAATCTTTATCCAGCCTTTCGGCAATTTCCATTACCTGTTTTTCGCTCTCGGCACTACACGGGCCTGAAATAATCAGCGGTTTCTCAAATTGATTAATCCAATCTTGTTCTATATCCTGTATGTTCATATTTATTAAATATATAAAGATGTAAAGTTAAGAACCGTTTTAGAATATCTACTAAAATCGTGTTCGTAAAAATCTGACGTTAAATGTAATTATTAATATTAAATATCAAAAATAAAAAAAATATTTTTTTTATTTATATGAATCTAAGAAATATTTATAAAGAAATGGGGATTCATATAAGTTATTATCAATTCATAGCCGTTTTAATCGTTCATATTGATAATTAACAGAAAAACTCTATCCGGATAATTTTTCAAATACTCCTAACCCAAAAAGTGCAAAATCATATTTAACCGGGTCATTAGCGTCCAAAATTCTTAAATTAGTCATTAATTCCGAAACGGCAGTCCAGTCGTTTTGAGTTCTTCTTAACAATTTCAACGTTCGGGCAACATTCCCTGAATGTACATCGAGAGGACACACTAATTGTGATGGGGAAATACTCTCCCATATTCCAAAATCCACGCCTTTTGCATCTTTTCTTACCATCCAGCGGAGAAACATATTTATCCGTTTTGCGGAAGAATTTTTTTGAGGGCTGCTTATGTGTTTTTCCGTTCTTCCTAAATGCTCAATCTCAAAAAAAACCTCTCTAAATCTCTCTATCAGGTAAAAAGTATCCCTTTCTTCCTTTTTCGCAGAAAAAACTTCTTCCAATCCGCCGTGTTTTTGATAAATATTTTGCAACGACCGGATAAAAAAAATGAAATCTTCCGAATTAAACGTACGGTGAATGCTTCCTTTTATTTTTTGTAAATCTTTTTCGGTATGATTTAAGATAAAATCGTGGGGAGAGTCCTCTAAATACCGTATTATCTTTTCCGCACTTTTTATGATAGACTTTCTATTTCCCCATGCGATAGCGGCTGCTAAAAATCCGGAAATTTCAATGTCTTCCTTTTTATAAAAACGATGTGGAATCTGAACAGGGTCAGTCGTTATAAACTCCACATGGTTATATTGTTCTACTTTTTCATCTAAAAAAGGTTTTAAAGCTAATATTTCCTCCATTTAAGACTAGTTTTCGGGAGCTATCTGAATTTCCAGTCCGTCTATCTCCGGAGTTATGGGAATCTGACACCCTAAACGACTGTTATCTTCAACAAAAAAGGCTTCTGAAAGCATCGCTTCTTCTTCATCGCTTTTCTCAGGCAACGGAATATCCTTACTAACTATATAAACCTGACACGAAGCACACATTGCCATTCCTCCACATATCCCGATAGTTCCCTCCGGAGCAAGTTCATAGGCTCGAATCATTTCCATAAGATTCATGGACATATCCGTAGGAGCCTGTATGGTATGTTTTTGTCCTTCTCTGTCAATTATTGTTATAGTAACTTCTGACATGGTATTCTAACTACTACTCTATGGATTTTACTATTGCTTTCTCTGCTTCTTTTACTGTTCCGTCGAATCCATGTACTCCTCCTACTGTTGTATATTTCAACACATATTTCTTTCCGGGATTTAATCTGTTGTAAACGCTTTGGCACATTAAAGTTGCTTCATGAAAGCCACAAAGTATCAGTTTCAACTTTCCGGGATAGATATTGATGTCCCCGATGGCATAAATTCCCTCGATATTGGTTTGATAATCTAACGCATTATTTACCTTAATGGCATTCTTCTCAATTTCCAATCCCCAATTGGCAATGGGACCTAATTTTGGGGTAAGTCCAAATAATGGGATAAAATAATCCGTTGCTTCTTCAAATGTCTCCCCCTCTTTCTCTATTACCAATGATTCTACCTTTCCGTCTCCTTTAATTCCTACAATCTCCGCAGGTGTTATCAGGTTGATCTTTCCTTTATCTTTTAGTGCCTGAACTTTTTCTACGGAATCTAATGCACCTCTAAATTCATTTCTCCTATGGACTAAAGTTACGGTTTCGGCAATATCTGCTAAAAATATGCTCCAGTCCAGAGCAGAATCTCCTCCTCCTGCAATTAAAACCTTTTTACCGTCATATTTTTCAGGATTCTTCACAAAATATTCTACTCCTTTGTCTTCATATTCCGCAATGTTATCTATTAAGGGCTTTCTCGGTTCAAAACTTCCTAATCCGGCAGCTATAGCCACTGCCTTTGCATGATGTTTCGTTCCTTTGTCCGTAGTGACTATAAAGGTTCCATCCTCTTGTTTGTCTATGGTTTCGGCAATTTCATTCAGGGTAAATCCCGGTTCGAATTGTTTAATTTGTTCATAGAGATTTTTAACGAGGTCTCCTGCCTGTATAGTAGGATAGCCGGGAATATCAAAAATAGGCTTTTTAGGATATAATTCTGTCAATTGCCCTCCGATGCTCGGAAGAGCATCTATAATATGACATCTTAATTTTAATAATCCAGCTTCAAAAACAGCAAATAATCCGGTAGGACCTGCCCCTATTATTAAAATATCTGTTTCTATCATGATTTTATCTTATAATTCGCTATTTATTTTTAATTCTATAATGTTTTATATGGTTTTTATTCTTAAAATATAACCAAAACTAAATATATTTCTTATTAATTTAATGTATGTTTTCAAAAATCATTAAGTTTATCGGCAAATATAATGAACATATGTTTAAAATACAAGTAATATAATTTTTAGAATGCAATATTTGTTTTTTTGGATTTGGGCGTGCCCCTGTCGGGTCGGGCTATCCGTGTAGGGACGTCCCTACGTGTGCGTCCTCATATTATTGTTACGTAGAAACCTCCCAATTTGGGTGTCTCCACATTATTAGAGTTAACCTTTGTGAAACCTACAATTATTTAAAAACGTAAAAATCGACTCATTTTAAAAAAATAAATTAAGTCGACTTTCTATATTCTCCACCTGTTTTTAACTATAATACTTTTAATTGCGGTTTATTCTCAACCTTATCTTCTAAAAATAATTTTCCTCTTACTATACTTTTTATCAGCTCTATAAATTTGTCTGCAAAGGTAGTTCTAATTTGATTGGTAGAATAGATCAGCGAAATCTCTCTGAATGGGGAAGATAAAAAATATCTTATATTTTTCTTCTCAACATCCGATAAATTATCTGATTCTAACAGCGGGAGAATGGTAAAACCAAACCCCTCGTTCACCAAACTTATTAAAGTAGCAAAACTTCCTCCTTCCAGTTTTATATTTGAGTTAATAGCATCTCTATGTTTACATAAGTCCAACACTATATCTCTGAAACAATGTCCCTCCTCCAACATTAATAAATGGTTAAAATCCAACTTATCCACATCCAATACGGTTTCTTTATATAAGGTTCCGTTTTGTGGAGATATATAAGCCACCAACGGTTCTCTATACATAGGTCTTTCTATGATCTGTACACTGTCCAGAGGCGTGCTGGCTATTCCAAAATCCAAATGCCCCTCTCTTATTCCTCTTAATATATCGTCTGTTTTTAGTTCTTTGATAATCAACTCGGCTTCCGGATATTTATTCCTGAATATTTTATAGAAAAGGGGAACTAACGTAGGGGTTATGGTTGGTATAATTCCCATCACTACGGTTCCGTTCATGCTCTTCTTATCTTCTTCTACTATTTTGGATAACTTATCTGCTTCTAATAAAATAATTTTTGCCTGATTAACAATTTTTTTTCCTATGGGAGTAATTTTTATAGGGTTAGTTGTCCTGTCAAACAATTCAACCCCGAGAGCTTTTTCGAGTTTCTGAATTTGCATGCTCAGAGTAGGCTGGCTTACAAAAGCTTTTTCTGCTGCAATAGTAAAGTTTTTATACTCGGCAACCGTTAATACATATTGAAGTTGAATTAAAGTCATTTCTTAATTAGATTTTAGTTGTAAAGGTTTATTATCATCCTTGCAAGTTACTAAGATTATTCTAAACAATTGCAAATAAAAAATAATTCTTGTAACCTTTTTTCATTTTCTTTCGTATATGTATCGTATGGGTAAATGAACTGATTTATCATTTTACAATTTCATAGTTTAAGTTTAAGAGATTAAAAAAAATTATTACGATTAAATGAGACAATTAAAGATTACCAAGCAGGTAACAAACAGAGAAACTGCATCTCTTGATAAGTATTTACAAGAAATCGGGAAAGTAGACCTAATTACAGCTGATGAAGAAGTTGATTTGGCACAACGCATTAAGGCAGGAGACAGGGTAGCTCTGGAAAAATTAACAAAGGCTAATTTACGTTTTGTGGTTTCGGTGGCTAAACAATATCAAAATCAGGG
>JAISSC010000159.1 GCA_031273305.1 Flavobacteriaceae bacterium | reverse complement strand
AATGATTATTGTTTGTTGTATACCTGACGGCATACAACCCACTATGACGTTATCCTTATTCTACCGAGCTTGAATCCCTAATGGGATAAAATTCGGCAAGCATAATTATTCGTTCGTGGCTGTACATCCCATCGGGATGTTAGCTCGGTAGAATGAACAATCCCCCACCCATAACGGCATTCTGGAGGAATGTAACATTATTCAATTATCTTTCATCATATTCCAATTCAAAAAATTATAATGTGCTTAACCCGAACTCACGTTAAAATAAAGAACCTTAAACTTTAATTAAGAATAAAGTTTAAGGTTTTTGCTTTTTGTAGTACCAATTGGGTATCGCATAGTCAAAGTCAAGAAAATTTACCGGCTTCCCAATTATTCCTGAATCTCTTTATATATTTGCACATATGTTTTTTAAGATAGATACAATAGATAAAAATTCCAAAGCCAGAGCAGGAATTGTTCAGACAGATCACGGAAGAATTGAAACCCCCATTTTCATGCCGGTAGGAACAATAGGCTCTGTAAAATCCGTCCATCAGAGAGAATTAAAAGAAGATATTAAAGCCCAAATTATTTTAGGAAACACTTATCATTTATACCTGCGACCCGGAACGGATATTTTATATAAAGCCGGAGGATTACATAAATTCATCCGTTGGGATAGCCCTATTCTCACTGATAGTGGAGGGTATCAGGTGTTTTCTCTCTCTCAAACAAGAAAGATACAAGAAGACGGAGTGAAGTTCAAATCTCATATAGATGGGTCTTACCACTTTTTTACCCCTGAGAAGTCAATGGAGATTCAAAGATACATCGGGGGGGATATTTTTATGGCTTTTGATGAATGTACCCCTTATCCCTGTGAGTATTCCTATGCCAAAAAATCTTTGGAAATTACCCATAAATGGTTAAAAAGAGGCGTGGCATGGTGTGATGAAAATCCTGAATTATACGGTTATAAGCAGCATTTGTTTCCGATAGTGCAGGGGAGTACCTTTGATGATTTGAGAAAAGTCTCGGCTGAGTTTATTTCTTCCGTTGAGGCGGATGGAAATGCCATTGGAGGATTAAGCGTGGGAGAACCTGAGGAAGAAATGTATCGAATTACCGATCTGGTAACGGATATTCTACCCGAAGAAAAACCTCGCTATCTGATGGGAGTGGGAACTCCGTGGAACATTCTGGAATCTATCTCTTTAGGTATTGATATGATGGACTGTGTGATGCCGACAAGAAACGCCCGGAACGGAATGCTTTTTACTTGGGATGGGGTTATCAATATAAAAAATAAGAAGTGGGCAGAAGACCTTTCCGAACTGGATGCTAAAGGAACCGCCTTTGTAGATAAGGAATATAGCAAAGCCTATGTGAGACATTTATTTTCCGTTAATGAATTTTTAGGAAAACAAATAGCTTCCATCCATAATTTGGCTTTTTATCTGGATATGGTAAAAACAGCGAGAAAACATATACTGGACGGAGATTTCAGCCTTTGGAAGAAAACAGTGATCCCTCAACTCAAAACAAGACTATGATGACAATATTAGACAAGTATATCATCCGTAATTTCTTAGGAACCTTGTTTTTCATGATGCTCCTTCTGATTGTTGTTTTTGTAGTGATCGATATTCAAAATCATTATCAGGAGTTTAGCGAAAACGGGTTTTCCATACCTGATACTCTCGAACAATATTACCCTTATTATGTGGTTTGGGCAATGAATATTTTTGCGTCCATACTGGTTTTTATTTCTGTTATATATTTTACGTCAAGGCTGGCAAACAATACGGAAATTGTAGCCATTACCAGCTCCGGAACGAGCTTTTTCCGGTTTTCAAGACCCTATCTGATAGTAGGCATCCTGATTGCTTTAGCTTCTTTTATGACCAATCATTTTTTACTTCCCTGGGCAAACATCAAAAAGAATGAATTTAATGTGCAGACCCTTACAGGAAATAAAAAACAGGCTTATGAGGCTAATCAGAATATTTCCTCACAAATATCACCTACGGAATATCTTTTTGTAAACAGTTATAATCGGCAGAATAAGAGAGGCACCGGTTTTCTATACCAAAGATTTAACGATAAAAGAATTTTGCTTCAGGAGATACGGGCTACTGAAATTTACTGGTCTGAAACGGATACTACCTATGTTTTGGGGAATTACTATGAAAAAGAGATTTCTCCTCAGGGGAAGGTTATATCCCTGAAAAACGGGCAAACTTTAAAAAAACATTTTGATTTTACTCCCGACGAACTACTCCCGGAAGCCTTTGTCGCAGAGACCATGAACACTCCGGAATTGACCAAGTTCATACAAAGGGAAAAAATGAAAGGAGCCAATAACGTAAATATTTATCTTAATGAACTGCACCAGAGGACAAGTTCTTCCGTTGCCGTTATTATTCTTACCTTTTTGGCTTTATCTCTCTCGTCTACCAAAAAAAGAGGAGGAATCGGGATAAATCTGGCTATAGGAATTTCTTGCGCTTTTGTATATATATTCTCGTTTCAGGCATTACAGATATTTTCATCCAAAGGAATTATGGCTTCATGGCTGGCTGTGTGGCTTCCTAATTTCGTGTTTGGAATTATAACATTAATAGTATATTTAAAACGAGCATATGCCTAAATATCAATAACCTATGAAAAAGAACACCTTAATTAATTTCTTTGCCGCTCTTATTGGAATTTATTTTATAGTCAGAGCCTATTTCTGGTATACTGCTAAAACAGGAGATATACGGCAAAATAAATATTTCGCTTTAGCTTTTCTCTGTGCAGGAATTATCTCTATTATTATCCAAATAGTGGTGAATTACAGAAGGAATAAAAAAGAGAAATAATCTTTCGATGGTAAACATACTTCATATAGAAACCTCATCAAAAAACTGCTCCGTTTCATTGGGAACCGATGGGAAATTGAACTCTTTATGTGAGGAAATCTCCCCTGATTTTAAACACAGTGAAAATCTGCACACTTTCATACAATGGGCTTTAGAAGGAGCCGAACTGGGACTGGAAGATATTCATGCCGTTTCGGTAGGGAAAGGTCCCGGCTCCTATACCGGATTACGAATCGGCGTTGCCTCTGCAAAAGGTTTCTGCTTTGGTAACGACATTCCGCTTATTTCCGTAAATTCCTTATACATACTGGCGTGTCCCTACTTTAATTCCGAGTATGATTTTATTATTCCTGTTATGGATGCCAGAAGGATGGAAGTATATACTTCGGTGTTCACTTCCGAAGGTAACCCCGTAGAGGAAACACATGCCCATATCCTACGCGAATTTTCCTTTGAAAAATATAGAGCTAAAAAAGTATTGTTTATAGGAGATGCTGTTGAGAAAATAGAGAGGCTTTTCATGGAAACCTCCCAAAATTTACAGAATATCTCATTTAGCCATTCATATCCCTCCGCTGAGAATATGATACCTGCTTCGTATAAAAAATATCAATCCCATGATTTTGAAGATATAGCCTATTTCGACCCCTTTTATTTAAAAGAATGGAAATAAGGGATTATTTTTTAACGTTTTAACTCTCGCCGATACAAATAAGATAAACACCTGCACTTTCCCTGTCTTACTCGGTCGTAGCCAAAGCAAATATGCTGACTTTTGAACCTTCAACCTTTGTCAGTTCTTTAGTGCAGGAGGAAAGAGTTGCGCCGGTGGTAAAAACATCATCGACCAACAGGTAATGCTTCACTTCCTGATTCGTTCTCTGAAAGGCATTTTTCATCCTGTTCATCCGTTCATATTTTCCCGACTGGGTTTGAGATTCCAGATGGTGAATACGTATGAGAGTAGTCTCGTCATATTCACAATTAAGAAGCGATGCCAATTTCCTGCCACACAGGCTTACCTGATTATAGTTTCGTTTTTTCAGTCTTTTGGAATGAATGGGAACCGGGATAACCGATTCGATCTCTGCTAATGCGGAATTGTGCCTGTTCTGTTCAAACCATATCTTTGCCAGCCATTCGCCGAGTTCAGGGCGATTTTTATATTTCAGGTGGTGGATCAGTTTTTGAGAAAGGGTATCTTTTTTAAAGAATAGCAAAGAAGATGCGGCTTCTATTTTTGCAGTAGGGTCTATCTTTTCATATAAAAAATTTTCCTTGTTCAGAGGCAGATGGGCAAAGGGTAAATTACAGGTACATCTTTCACATAAGAACAGTTGCGACGAGGGGATGATAGTTTCACATCCGATGCACCTTTTAGGGAATAACGTAGAGAGAACATCTTGCCACATAATTTTTTTCATTTACCTTTGCCTAAAGTTAGGTAAAAATATTTAATTGTGATTCGGTTAACTAAAATATTTACTTTCGAAGCGGCGCATGCGTTGTGGGGATATGACGGGAAATGTAAAAATATTCATGGACATTCATATAAATTGTACGTTACGGTTAAAGGAGAACCCTGTAATGATATAAATAACCCAAAGAACGGAATGATTATGGACTTCGGAGATTTAAAATCCATAGTTAAGTCCCTGATATTAGCTCCGTTAGATCATGCAGTCTTACTAAATGCAAGATCTGAACATAAAAATTTAGGCGAGAGTTTATTAAAAGAGGGGCATAAGATCGTTTTTACCGATTATCAGCCTACTTGTGAGAATATGTTGCTTGATTTTGCGGATAAAATTCAGTCGAAACTTCCTAAGGATGTTATATTGGCTAAACTCAAATTATACGAAACCGAAACTTCCTATGGAGAATGGATAAGAGAGGATCAATAGAAATAGAAGTAGAAGAGGGGAAAAAGGTTTATTTTGTTTCTGATCAGCATTTTGGCTCTCCCGATGAGGTTTCTTCCAAAGTAAGGGAGAAGATATTTGTCGATTTTCTGGACGAGATCAAAGAAGAAGCACAGGTTTTATTCTTATTGGGAGACCTGTTCGATTTTTGGCATGAATATAAAACAGTGGTTCCCAAAGGATTTGTACGTGTTTTAGGAAAACTGGCGGAACTTTCCGATAAAGGCATCCGGATTTACTTTTTCACAGGAAATCATGACCTGTGGATGAGAGATTATCTTCAAAATGAGATTCATGCAGTTCTTCTTAGGGAGGAACAGGAGTTTACAATTAACGGCAAGGCATTTTTTATTGCTCACGGCGATGGATTAGGTCCGGGAGATTTCGGGTATAAAAGGATGAAAAAACTGTTTATTAATCCGGTTGCTCGTTGGTTTTTTCGCTGGCTTCATCCGGATATAGGCATGGCTCTGGGAAATTATTTATCGAGGAAAAACAGGTTGATAAGCGGAGAGGAAGATGTTAAATTTTTGGGAACGGATAAAGAGTGGCTGATTATTTTTTCAGAGGAGAAGTTAAATGAAAAACATTACGACTATTTTATTTACGGGCATCGTCATCTACCTATGGATTTGGAAATAGGGGAGCATAAGAACAGCCATTACATTAATCTCGGCGACTGGATTACGTATTATACTTATGCCGTTTTTGACGGAAAGGAATTGAACCTTCTCAGTTTTGTCGAGAAAGAATCGGATTAAATTTTACCCAGAAGTTTTTTGAGTTCATGAGCATCGGAAGGATTAAGCCTCCCGGATAAAATCAGGGAAAGTTCTCTCCTTTGTTGTGCTCCTTTGTGGCGTAGCATCTCTTCTTCTGTTTCAGGGATCAGTTCCGGAACCTTTTTGGGTTTTCTGTCTTCATCAAGTGCTACAAAAGTATAGATACCCTCATTGGTTTTTGTCCTGATTTGGTTTAAAGGATCATCAATCCACACATCTGCAAATACTTCCATAGAAGAACCAAAAGATTTGGATACTTTGGCGGTTACTTCTACGATACTTCCTGCCGGGATGGGTAGGGAAAAAGAAACATGATTCACGGAAGCGGTTACAACCGGTGCTTCGGCATGTCTCTGTGCCGCAATAGCACAGGCTCTATCCATAAGGGATAATAGGTCGCCGCCGAACATGTTGTTATAAACGTTGGTTTCATTAGTAAGTACCATAGTAGTCATGACGGTCTTTGATTCCGAAGGGGTTTTTGTCTTCATCTTATGGATAATAATTTTTAGTTATGACAGGCAATCCGAAATTCTTAAAATTAAAAATACAATCATCACCCATACGGAAAGTAATCTTTTCCTTTTCCGAAGAGAAGATTCCCAGAGTATCAAGAGTCAGTGAACCCTCTGTTTTTAAGGTTTTTTTCCAGTCGGAAATAATCCTGCGGATTTCCGTTCTTGCGTCTTCTATATCCAAAGATTCTGCTTTTGCAATTTCCTGTGCGGCATTGTCATCATTTAGGTTATGTTGTTGTGAAAAAGATATTTCATAATTAGGCGGATAGATTTTTCCCGCATCGGAATCCGATTTTGCCGAATTAAACACCAATTCAAACTTCCCGAAAGATGGAAGGGTTATCTGATGAAATTCGTCTAACAACTGAATGATATATTTTACTACGTCCATAATGCAAATGTAAACTTAAATCTAAAAATATACTACCTGAGCAGAATAAATTGAACTGTTTTATGTGAAAATCCATTAGTCGAAGAATAGTCAGGTTGTCAGCTCCGATTTATAAGATAAAAACTACTGCCATACGTCGGAATTGGTTGTATTATTTTCTGCTTTCATCTTCTTCTTCATGGAACTAAAAAATTCGGGAGTCACTCCAATATAGGAAGCAATATGCTTTTGCGAGATCAAATCTTTTAATTCGGAAAATTTTTTGCAAAAATCAATATACTTTTCTTCCGCCGATAAACTCAGGATTTCATTCAACCGGTTTCTAAGAAAAATTACAGACCTTTCCAATCCTTCACTATAATATTTTTCCAGTTTAGGGAGTTTTTTCACGGATTCCTCTTTTGCCGACTTGGACAGGATAAGTATCTCGGAGTCTATCGCCGCCGTGATATTAATTTTAGTAGGCTTATTGAAAAGAATACTTTCATTATCCGCAATCCACCATCCTTTGGAAGAAAATTGCAATACTTGTTCCACGCCTTTTTTATCGTTAATATAGCTTCGTAAGCATCCGGAAATTACAAAATAATAACTATCTTCAATTTCCCCCTGCTTTAGTAAAAACTCTTTCTTGTTTACTTTCCTGAACTTCAAAATGGACTTCAAATACTCCTTTTCTTCCTTAGAAAGTGGCACAATTTCATTTACTTTTTCCAGAATTTTATCGAACATCATAAATATAAAAGTATAAAATTTTTTAGTGATGTAAATTACTAAAAATTTTTAATATATCATCCGGTCATGAAATTATGTTACTTTTTTTATCCGTTTCACACTTTTTTTGTAAGCCTGTTTTTAGTGCCAAACGATGTTTAATAGCATTTAAATGGTAACGCCGGCACATTAAAAAACAATAATGCACTTATGGGTTCTTATGCCTATTTCCTGATAACCTTGTAGGTATTTATATCCCCCTGATTGGATTGAATTTTAATAATATAAACACCTGAGGCGTCAGGAAGCGGAATGATGCCATCGGTTAAGTTATTATCTATTGCCATAAGTTGTCCGTTGTAATTATACACATGGATGGAACTTAAATCATCTCCTTTCACGTATGTGTAAGAATCCGCAGTAACTGTCGGATAAACTCCGTATTCTATTTGAGATGTGGGAATCTCTTTAACATCCATTAATCCCCATGTATCCGATGCTTTTTGTCCTCCCCATATTAAAGTTGCTATGTAAGGATTATCTATAAACGGATTTCTGTTTCCCTGATTTTCGTAAATAACTTCATTTCTCAGTTTTTCAAAAATAGAGGGTGCTTGTTCGGCATTCCATCGTAAGAATACATCAGGCATGGAAGAATTATAGGTATTAGTGCTTATGGCTGAGTTATTGGCATCGCACTGGGAAGGATACCGTACATTCATATACATGATGATTCGGGCAACACTTCCTTTCCATTCATCTCCGGGATAAAAGCCTCCGTTGGCAGCAACACCTGCATTTCCCGACCCTTCGGTGAAAGACCGGTTACTTCGTGTACCATTAAACTGGGAATCGATCGCTCTTAAATTATGGGCATCGGTTCCCGAACCGGGTTGAGTGGTAGTGAGCTTTGGGGTGGCGGAAGCCTGTGCAAAAGTATGCTCCCTTACCCATAGCCCGGCACAAGAAGAACTATGGCATGAAGACCTTACATCACGGGTTCTATGAAATTTCGATTCTCCCGCATCATCATATCCATAGGTTAATAAAACAGTGTCTTTATCTGAATTATCGGGGTCTAGATCAGATTCTCTCAATACAGTCCAGGTATCAAGAGCCCATTCGTTGTAGGAACTGCTTGTATACCATAATAAGGTCGTATGAGTAGAAGTGATTAAATTAGTCATTTGACTTTTTAACTCGTCACCTGATTTTGTGAAATCAATAGATTTGTAATAAACAGGAACCTGAGCTATCACGCCTGTATAGACTAACAGGAATGATAAGAATATTAGAAATTTTCTCATCACAGTTGTTTTTTTAGTTAATTAGAACTACTAAGGTAGTCAGTGTTAAGGGTAAAAACAATGATAAAAGGCATGTTTTTTGAAAGTTTCTTATAACAAGAGCATTTTATTTATGGATTTTTCATTTTTAAGGCCAATATCTGCGGTATAATTATGAGATTAATAATGTGCTAAATAACAAGTAAAGCGAGATATTACACCTGATATAAGATATATACTATCCAATTTTTATAATTAAGAGAAAAGGAATAATTAATGCTTGTGAAGCGTTTGGTGATGCTTGTTGCAACCCGTCTCAGGCAATTGTACACAAACAACATGGCAAAGATAACTTGCAATATCTTGTTTTATATTAACAATGGCTTGTCGTATAGTATGATAGAAGATTTTGTACACGGCATACTAAAAACAAGATAAAAGACGTTCATATGTATAAACGAAAGGATTAAATATTATGGAGGATTGGTTAAAAGCTATGGGAATGATAATTTTAGGAATAGGATGTTTTGTATTTATGAAGTATATAAAAAAAGATTATACCAAAGAAGATAGAGAAAATATGGATTTATATGAAAAATCAGTTTGGTTTGGAGTTTATTTTGGGGGAGTTTTAGCGATATTAGTAGGAATATTGATGCTTCTTCATGAAATGGCAAAATGATTTGATACAGCCCCCCAACCCTCCGCAGTTGGTTTTTTAACAATACATTTCTTATATTTGTAGAAAGTAAGAAAGATGAAATATTTTTTGAACATATCTCTGATTGTTTTTGTTGTCGTAGTTATTTTCAACGCCATGCAGATTAATTATAGCGCAGGCCTTACTACCGAACCTAACAATAGATTCTTCTATTCCGGACTGATAGCCATACTTGGAATCATTGTTGTTTTTATCGTGAAACAATTGCGGACACTTTCGCGAGCGAAGTAAAAGAATAAAACATCACGTACCGGAAATCTTAATTTTCTCCAGTAGCCTGAAATATTTCTTTTCCAGTTCCCGAAAAGGAATAATTTCTTTTCCTGTATAAATAAACATGAAGAAACAAGGCTCAGGCATGATTTCGTACAGTTCCTTTTTATGCAGGCGATAGCATTCCCGTAGGAGGCGTTTAATATAATTTCGATCCACAGCCCGTTTAAATATCTTTTTTGAAACAGAAACACCGACCTTATGACACGCAGAAGGAGGAACTTGCGCACAATAAATAACCTTTAGAGGATAGTTACCGGTCCAGGAACCGTTCATAAACAAATACTCTATCGAATTATTTCCTTTCAGATGTTCATTTTTAGTATACCTCTGATTCATAAAAAACTAATATAGCCATAATTAATATCAATAAAAAAAAGATTTATCAGTATTATTTTTGTAACCTGTTAAATATATGAAAAGAATTTGCCAAAGGTAGTATATTTGTGCAAATGATAAACATTAGTTAATTTTGTCTAAAGATAATAATAAATTAAATATAATAGATATGTATCCATCTACAGTAGTTCTGCCTATGAAAGCGGAACTGACCAACAAAGGATTTGAAGATTTAAGCACTCCGGAGAAAGTGCTTACCGCCTTGAAACGTTCGGGGACGACCCTGTTAATAATTGATTCCGTATGCGGCTGCGCTGCAAAAGCCGCACGTCCCGGAGTTTTATTATCAGTGCAGGCTCCCGAAAAAAAACCGGATTACCTCACCACCACCTTTGCCGGGTATGACATTGATGCGGTAAAAACAGCAAGAGAACATTTGGCTCCTTTCCCGCCATCCTCCCCGTCGATTGCGTTATTCAAGGACGGAGAATTGGTTCATTTCTTAGAACGGCATCATATTGAAGGTCGCTCCGCAGAAATGATAGCAGATAATCTGGAACAGGCTTACAAAGAATATTGTTGATATGTCCCTTACTGAGGAGCAAATACAAACACTGGGAGAAAAGATTATAGAAAAGCTAAAAACCATCTATGACCCGGAAATTCCTGTAGATATTTATGAACTGGGACTAATCTATGACGTACAGATCAGTACGGATGGGAGAGCCGAGATTTTAATGACCCTGACCAGTCCCAATTGTCCCGTTGCAGAAACCTTGCCGGTGGAAGTGGAGGAGAAGGTCAACACTGTTGAGGGGATAAATGAGACAAAAGTTAAGATAACCTTTGAACCCTCATGGGATAAAGATTTGATGAGCGATGAGGCGAGATTTGAATTAGGATTATTGTGAATCAAAAAGGGTTTTTAGATTGTCGCAGGATAAACAAGAAGAAACCATAAAATTATCCTTACCCCCGAATATAAAGTAAAGGTTATGAAACTATTTATAGGCGATATTTCTCCGGATAAAATAACCCTCAAAGAAGAAGAGGAGTATCACATTATCAAGGTCTTACGGATGAGTTCCGGCGATGATATTTATGTGACCGACGGAAAAGGAACGTTGGCTCACGGAAAACTAATAATAACGGGGAAAAGAGCAGAAGTTGAAGTTTTGGAATTATTCCCCAAAAAACAGCAGGATAAGAACAGATTGCACATTGCCATCGCCCCGACTAAAAACATAGACCGATTCGAGTTCTTTATAGAAAAAGCCGTTGAGTTGGGCGTGTCGGAGATTACCCCTATTCTATGTGCAAATTCCGAAAGGAAGAACTTGAATATCGAGAAGATACAAAAGCAGGTAGAAAGTGCCTGCAAACAATCCCTGAGGCTGATATTTCCCTTAGTTCGGTCATTAACTTCCCTTAAAGAACTCATACAAAAAGAGCGAACATCACTGTTTCTCACCCATTGCTATAAAGAATATAAAAAAGTTCCCTTGAGTAGAATATTACCACAACAAGGAAGAATAACCGTATTAATAGGGCCGGAGGGAGATTTCTCCAAAAAAGAAGTAGAGGAGCTATATTCCTTAGGCGCAACCGGCGTGGACTTAGGAGAGAACCGGTTAAGAACCGAAACTGCCGGAATATTCGTTGCAGCGGGTCATTGGTTTTCTATCCTTGATTCTACCGGGCTTGAACCATGACAGGATAAAATTTAGCAGCATAATTTATTACATACCTACCGGTAGGTATGTAATGTAAACTATTAACATACATAAAGTTACGGCTATCATTGCGGGGTTGCCACGCTCCTGACTTTGACACTTTAAAAAACCTAATTTTGTAATCCTGTAATAATCAGTATTTTATGATTTTTGCGTCACCGAAATGGGTGACGCAAGCAGAAAAAAGTACTACTTTTGTGGTAT
>JAISSC010000157.1 GCA_031273305.1 Flavobacteriaceae bacterium | reverse complement strand
CAGGATAAAGTTCCTGTCCTCTCAAACCAGATTATAAATCCCGACCTGATATTTATTCAGGATAATAACTCCCTGACCTATTTTGATGAATTTATAACGGAAAGTTTTATCCAATATAACTACAGGACACATAAAAACATAGCGTTTTCCAACCCTGTATCTCCCAAAATTACTCCTAACCATTCATATAAAGAACTTTATGTTTCCAGACAGTCTAAATTCCTTTTATTACAGGAAACAGACCAATCGGGTTCCATAAAAAACCATAAAATTATTTACCAAAATAGCAATGAAAACAGTGCCGGTTACGATATTCCCCAACTAAACCATTACTTTTGGAATGAAAAAACTTTTTTCTGGATCCTTGACGATGATCTATACTCCTACGATTTTGAAAATGAGCCGAAAAAAGTAAAATTACCCCAACGAGGCGAAAATTATTATATTTTTAACCGGCAATTATTTCTATGGAAATCTAAGGTTATGTACCTTTACAAATTGGAAATCGAAAATTAAAATCATTTGAAATGCATATCGCAATAACCGGAAATATTGGAGCAGGGAAAACAACTTTAACAAAATTATTAGCTAAAAATTACAAATGGACGGCTCACTTTGAAGACGCCGACGATAATCCTTATCTGGACGATTTTTATTATGATATGGCAAAATGGTCATTCAATCTGCAAATTTATTTTTTAAGTTCCCGCTTCAAACAGATAAAGGAAATCAGAGAAAGCAAAAAAAATATAATTCAGGACAGGACTATCTACGAAGATGCCTATATTTTTGCCACTAACCTCCATGAGATGGGGCTGATGCAAACCCGTGATTTCAATAACTATCTCAATCTTTTCACCTTGATGAAAGAATTTATACAGGCTCCCGACCTGCTTATTTACCTAAGAGCATCCGTGCCCACGTTGGTCAATCAGATACAAAAAAGAGGGCGGGAATACGAAACCTCTATTAGTATTGACTATCTCAATCGTTTAAACGAAAAATATGAAGACTGGATTTCCGGCTATACAGAAGGAAACTTACTAATTGTAGACGTAGATGATATAAACTTCGTAGACAATGACGAAGACTTGGGAGAAATAATTAATCAGGTTGAAGCTAATATACACGGATTGTTCTAATAACTCCCACATATACCTGATTAAAAAACGGATGTCGCATGGTAGGGACGTCCCTGCGTGGGTGTTCTTATATTATTGTGAGATAGGAGCGTCCCAATTTGGGCAGCCCCTTGTCATCGTGTTGCTGCCGTCTGTCCGTAAGCCAAAAGCATACGGTTAATAAAGTGTCGTCTCTGCGAGACTGCTCTTTTTGGACAGCCTGAAAGGCTGAATCTTCATAACCGCAGGTCGCCGACCTGCGGAAAAATACCCGCCCCACTCTTTGCCTGAAAGGCAAGACTAGTCCCGCCTTTCAGGCGGTGTCATTGGTTGTCGTTGCCCGCAGGTCGCCGACCTGCGGTTATGAAAATCAAGCCCTCCGGGCTTTGCCATCGATATGCAACAAACAATTTGCCACGTCGTGCCTCCTTGCAATAGGATGAGATTGCTTCGGCTTCGCCTCTCAATGACAGGCTAACTTATTGTGTATCAATACATATCACGGCTTTGCTTCGCAAAGCCGTGAGACATTCTTATCCCGAATTCAGGTTAGTTTATTATATCTGTATAACAGATAAAATTGCCCTCTACTAAAGTTAACACTTCACCGGCTTGTTTAGATATATAATGATATTGTACAATTCCATTATTATTTGCAACTTTATCTTTACGTCGCAATACATCGGTAAATTTTTTACCGTTAGGTAGTATTAATGTTCCTTCTCCATCTACTTCAACATCAAGACTATAATCATATGGATATGTAGGGGAAGTCGGTGTTGAATACATAGTTGTTTCTATTGTAAATTTTAATCCCAAATATAAAGTAGGCTCGGTCATCGCCGGTACATAATTCGTAATACCAATCGTAGTACCTTCATCTGTATAACTAATAGATGCACTTCCGTAGTATATATTACCTTTCAGATATTCGTAATCATCATAATAAAAACTAAAAATATTAGAGTTAGAGTATGTATTTGTAATCACATTTCTCGTCATATAACATTCAGTGGCATCAGGAAAAGAATTTTTATAAGGAGATGTAGAGTAACTTAGTGACTTTCCTTCCTTTTCTGTTGTTATTCTTAAATAATACTTACTCAAATTAATTTTTGAGAAATCCCAAGTCACTCCCTTTCCTGCAACTCCGGGATTAACCTGCTTGCCTATATCTTCTCCCGAATATGAATAAGAAATAGTATGCATTACCCTATGCCTTCTGGCATCTTCCAGTGTAATTTCAAGACCTCCGTTTCCGCCACCTCCGCCGCCATCGCCGCTTTCTGCTCCTTTTTGTTCTACAAGAATTGCAATTTCTGCCGTGTTAGGAGCAGATACTATAATATTTGCCTTACGTTTATCTTTCGAGGTGTTCTCCTGTACTGAAACCGTAAACTTATTATCATTACCTTTAGTTATCACACACCATGAGGCATCAGCAACGGCATCCCAATAAGCCTGATTGGTCGTTACGGTTATTTCTACGGATTTATCATCTTTAGCGGAGAACTCTATCGGAGATGAGGGGT
>JAISSC010000143.1 GCA_031273305.1 Flavobacteriaceae bacterium | reverse complement strand
TAATACAAAAAATGTTAACATCAATTTAATTCATTTTTAATTAAAAATTTATTCTTATATACGTTCTCAATTCCATTTTTTAAGCTAATTTTAGCTTTCCAACCTAAAGAATTCAATTTAGAAACATCTAATAATTTTCTTGGAGTTCCATCGGGCTTAGTTGTATCCCAAACAATATTGCCATTATATCCAACAATATCTTTAATTGTCTCTGCTAATTCTTTTATACTTAAATCTTCTCCAATTCCTATATTTACAAATCCGCCCTTATTATAGTTTTGCATGAGAAATATACATGCATCTGCCATGTCGTCTGCATGAAGAAATTCTCTTAATGGAGTACCTGTTCCCCACAAAGTAACTTCGGACTCAGCATTAATTTTTGCTTCATGAAATTTACGTAACATTGCGGGTAATACGTGAGAATTATTCAAATCGTAATTATCATTCGCCCCATATAAATTTGTTGGCATTACTGATATAAAATTACATTTATACTGGTCTCTGTATGCATCGCACATTTTTATACCTGCAATTTTAGCAATGGCATAAGGTTCATTTGTAGGTTCAAGAACGCCGGTAAGCAGGTAATCTTCCTTTAAAGGTTGAGGAGCCATTTTAGGATATATACAAGAAGACCCTAAAAACAGTAATTTTTTTACGTTATTTAAATAAGACTGATGAATAAGATTAGACTGAATCATTAAGTTCTCATAAATAAAATCTGCTCGATAGGTATTGTTAGCCATTATACCTCCAACTTTTGCGGCTGCTAAGAAAACATAGTCGGGCTTTTGAGAATTAAAAAAATCTGCTGTTGCCTGTTGGTTTCTCAAATCTAATTCGGAAGAAGACCTTAGTACAAAATTATAATAACCTAAAGATTCAAGTTTTCTAAGAATTGCACTTCCTACCATTCCTCTATGTCCGGCAATATATATTTTACTATTAATATCCATTATGATTATTCATATTGTTTAAGAATTTCAAAACCGGCATCTTTTAAAATTTTATTTTTTTGAAATAAAATTAAATCCGATTCAACCATTTCTTTAACTAACTGAGGTAATGTGCTTTTAGGTTCCCAACCTAATTTTTGTTTAGATTTTGTAGGATCACCTATTAGCAAATCAACTTCTGTTAGTCTGAAATATGCCGGGTCTATTGACATAACTTCTTGTCCGACAGAAAATTTATATCTATCATTATTCGATTTTTTTACGTACGCTTTTTCGTCGATGCCTTTGCCTTTAAATTCCAACTCTACTCCAACCTCGGCAAAAGCCATAATAATAAATTCTCTGACGGTAGTGGTAACTCCCGTAGCAATTACAAAATCTTCAGGTTTTTCTTGTTGAAGTATCAACCACATAGCTTCGACATAATCACGGGCATGTCCCCAATCTCTTTTGGCATCTATATTACCCATATAGAATTTATCTTGTAAGCCTAAGGCAATTTGTGCTACAGCTCGTGTAATTTTGCGAGTAACAAAGGTTTCTCCTCTTATCGGACTTTCATGGTTGAATAAAATACCGTTACAGGCAAAAATATTATAGGCTTCGCGGTAATTTACTGTAATCCAATAGGCATAAAGTTTGGCAACAGCATAAGGAGAACGAGGATAAAATGGCGTTTTTTCTGATTGCGGAACTTCTTGTACAAGCCCATATAATTCTGAAGTTGACGCTTGATAAATTCTGGTTTTGTCAGTTAATCCTAATAACCTGATAGCCTCTAATAAGCGTAAGGTTCCTACTCCATCTGCATTTGCCGTATATTCGGGAGTATCAAAGCTCACTTTTACATGGCTCATTGCTCCGAGATTATAAATTTCATCCGGTTGAGTTTCCTGTACAATTCTAATAAGATTGGTACTGTCATTTAAATCCCCGTAATGAAGTTTAAAATGTTTATTTTGAGTGTGGGGATCTTGATATAAATGGTCTATTCTGTCTGTATTGAACAGAGAACTTCTTCTTTTTATTCCATGTACAAAGTATCCTTTATTTAACAATAGTTCTGTTAAATATGCTCCATCTTGTCCTGTAACTCCGGTTATTAATGCAACTTTTTGAGACATTTTTTTATTATATTTTTTGTTAAACTGTATCCATAAAACTTCTTTCAACTTTATTGAAGACTACTATTCCAATAAGTAGAGCAACAATCACAAAAATGGTACTATATGCCAGTCCCATAAAACTAATTTGTCCGTTACCTAAAAATCCGTACCTAAATGCTTCTATAATTGGAGTAATCGGATTTACAGCTAAGAAAGGTTTATATTTCTCCGGCACGGAGGACATCGGATAAATTACCGGAGTTGCATACATTAATAAAGACACTCCAAAATTTAACAAGAAAGTCATATCTCTATATTTTGTGGTAAGAGCACTAATTATCATCCCAATGCCTAGACCAATTCCTGCTATTAAAATAATTAAACCCGGAAGTAATAACATATAGGTATTTGGATGAACATTTTTATTTCCTATAATTAAAAAATATATCAGGAAACATAAAAACATTGCAAATTGTAATAAAAATTTCAGTAAATTACCAATTACAATTGATAGCGGCATGATCAATCTTGGAAAATAAACTTTCCCAAAAATACCGGCATTATTTCTAAAAACGTTTGCTGTACTATTTAAACATTCTTGAAAATAATTCCACAAGGTTAAACCTGACATGTAAAATAACATTTGAGGTAATTCGTCTGTACTAATACCTGCAATACCGCCAAAAATTATAGAAAATATTATAGAAGATATTAGGGGGTTAATAAAAAACCAAAGCGGTCCTAATATAGTTTGTTTATAATTTGCTGCAAAATCTCTTCTTACCATTAAAGCAAGCAGGTCTTTATATCTCCAAACACTTCTTAGCTTTAGATCGAATAGGTTATGTTTTGCGCTTATTTCTTCTGTCCAATGTTGTGTGTTTTCCATGTATTTATAAAGTGCTAATGTTTATTTTTTTGAGATATTCTCCATATCCGCTTTTACCATATTTATCTGCTAATCTCAAAAGTTGTTCTTTGTTTATATATCCTCTTCTGTAGGAAATTTCTTCGATACAACTAATTTTAAATCCTTGTCTTTTCTCAATAACTTTTACAAATTCACCGGCTTCATGTAAAGAATCAAAAGTTCCCGTATCTAACCATGCTGTTCCTCTGCTTAACACCCCTACTTCTAATCGTCCCTTTTCCAAATAAATTTTATTGATGTCGGTAATTTCCAGTTCTCCTCTTTCTGATGGTTTTAAATTTTCGGCATATCCAACTACGTCATTATCATAGAAATATAAACCGGGAATTGCGTAATTTGATTTTGGTTTTACCGGTTTTTCTTCTATTGAGATCGCCTTATAATTTTCATCAAACTCGACAACACCATATCTTTCAGGGTCTGAAACCTGATAAGCAAAGACACAAGCTCCATTGGGATTTGTTTTTTCTTCTAACAATTTCCCTAATCCGGCTCCATAAAAAATATTATCTCCCAAAATTAATGCAACAGATTCTTTTCCGATGAATTTCTTCCCAACGATAAAAGCCTGAGCCAAACCTTCAGGTTTAGGTTGAATTGCATAAGATAGATCAATTCCTAAATCTTCACCATTTCCCAGCAGTTTTTTAAATGATTCCGAATCTTCCGGTGTTGTTATAATTAATATCTCCTTAATTCCTGCTAACATCAAAGTAGAAAGAGGAAAATATATCATCGGTTTATCATAAACAGGCATGAGTTGCTTGCTCACGGCAATAGTTAGTGGATATAACCGGGTTCCTGAACCTCCTGCTAATATGATTCCTTTCATTTTATTGTAATGGTATTAAAAATAATATTATAATCCGACATATTTGTATCCGGTTTATTTTCTACAATCTGTACGTATATGGTTTTATCATTTTCCCGAATCACAAATACTTTTCCGTAAACTTTATTCTTAGTATCATCTGCCTCATAGGTAGTGACTAAAGCCTCATATTTCCCCAGCTGTGACTTCTTTTTTTCTTCTAAAGTTTTAAAAATCACTTTCTGATAGAAGAACTGCAATTGTTTTATCTGATGGTCTATTATGGAATCCTGAGATTGTTTGTTTTTCAAAATCCCTATAGCCATAGTGCTTTCTACTTTATAATTGGAATATTTATCCAATTGTAAGTATCGTCCTTCCTCATTGGTATAATCTTGTTTTACACTCCATCCGACAGGTAGATCAAAAGATATTCCTTCTTTTTGATATTTTTCTGTTATATCTTGTTTAGTAACTTCCTCCTTTTTTTCACATGAAAAAACGATAAGCAATAATAGTATAAAGGGTATAAGATGTTTAATTCTCATAATCTACTTATTAAAATTTACTATTCATAACTGTACCCACGTTAAGGGAATTAAATCTTTTGAATCCATTTCCTGTGATGCAAACCATTTTTTAGGTGCAATAACTATTTTATTTGGGTTATCATTTAACCATGCACCCCACCAGCTAAAACTACTATTAGCTATTATATTATGTTTACAATTCTTCATTAATTCCATATCTTCATAATTTTTCGAGGAATCATTGAAATCAATAAAGTCTGTTTTTGAATTACCTACCTGAATATTTTGTTTTGCCCATTCTATATCATCGGAAAAAATAAAATAATGCGGTGCTTCTATCTTGCTTTCAATTAACCTGACAGCCTTCTTATAATAATCTAGATCACATAGTCCGAACAATTGATTAGCACCAGTATTTGTCACATAATCCCCTCTTCTTATATGAATGGATACTGAATTTACATTCTTAATGACAGCCAATATTTTTTCAGATGGTGAACTCAGAGGTGTTAATAATTTAAAATCCTCTCTAAGAATAGGTTCGATATTCTTAAAATATTTTTCACTTTGAAAAAATCCGTTAAAATATATATTTTTGCTCTTCTGATTAAAAAAATCCTCCTGATAAGTAAACGATTTCTCCTCATATATTTTAATTGCTATATTAAACTTACTCAAATAATGAACCACCCTCGCCTCATTAAGGGATATACTTTTCTCATGAATATTAAAATGCCTCAAATCATAACTTCTATATTTATAATTAGTTATAAAAGCATTCGCATTCAAATAAAAACTTGTATTTTTCTTACATGCCAATGCTTTACCTGCGGCATATTGAAACATTTGATTACCTAATCCTCCTAGTAATTTAACTATTACCATCCTATAACACTTTTAACTATACTGCTCCTCATAATATTTTTGATATTCCCCGCTGGTAACATGATTTAACCATTCCTGATTGTTCATATACCAGTTTATCGTTTTTGCCAAACCTTCTTCAAAAGTTACGGAAGGTTTCCATCCCAATTCCTTATTTATTTTTGTTGCATCAATGGCATATCGCAGGTCATGACCGAGACGATCTTTAACAAAGGTTATCAGTTTTGCACTTTCTCCTTCGGCTCTTCCCAGTTTTTTATCCATCAGTCGACATAAAAGATTTACCAGATCAATATTCTTCCATTCATTAAAACCTCCTATGTTATAATTTTCTTTATCTCTTCCCTGATGGAAAACCAGGTCTATGGCAACGGCATGGTCTTCTACATATAACCAATCTCGGGTATAGTTTCCATCTCCGTATACAGGTAATGGTTTATGGTTAATAATGTTATGAATCATCAGGGGGATTAATTTCTCCGGAAAATGGTTTGGCCCGTAATTGTTGGAACAATTGGTAATAACTATGGGTAAGCCGTAGGTATCTGCATAGGCTCGTACAAAATGGTCGGAAGAGGCTTTAGAGGCGGAATAGGGAGAATGAGGGTCATAGTTGGTTTTTTCCGTGAATAAGCCGGTTTCTCCCAATGTACCATAAACTTCATCCGTAGATACATGATGGAACCGTTTCCCTTTAAAGTTATTTTTCCAGATATTTTTTGCTGCGTTTAGAAGATTCACAGTACCTATGACATTAGTTTTAACAAATTCCAGAGGAGAAGTGATAGAACGGTCTACATGAGATTCTGCGGCTAAATGGATAACTCCGTCCGGTTGGAAAGCAGAGAAAATCTTATCGATATGCGTTTCGTTTGTAATATCTGCCTTTATAAACTGATAATTGGTCTTGTTTTCTACATCCTTTAGATTTTCCAGATTACCGGCATACGTCAATGCGTCCAGATTCAAAATCTTGTACTCCGGATATTGATTTACCAGTCTTCTTACTACATGTGAACCTATAAATCCGGCTCCTCCGGTAATTATAACTTTCTTCATTTGCTCTTCTATCCTTTTATTAATTTTCTTCCTATGCTTTTGTAATAGAAACCTTGAGCGGCTAATTCATCCAAATCATATAAATTTCTTCCGTCAAAGATAGCTTTATTTTTCATCTTTTTTTCTAAAATACTGAAATGCGGATTTCTAAATTCTCCCCATTCCGTTGCAATGATCAAGGCTTCTGCGCCTTCCGTACAGTCATACATATTCCCTGCATAAGAGACTTTATCTCCTAGCACCTTTTTTACATTCTCCACAGCAATGGAATCGTATACTTTTACTTTTGCTCCTTTTTCCAACAATTTCTCAATTATTTCCAAAGAGGATGCCTCTCTTATGTCATCAGTATTTTCTTTAAATGCCAGACCCCAGATAGCAATTTGTTTATCTTGCAGAGTTCCTAAATATTTCTCAACTTCCGGAACTAAAATGGTTTTCTGTCGTTGATTTATCTCTTCTACGGATTCCAGAATTTCAAAAGTATATCCTACCTCTTTCCCGCTCTTTATCAGGGCTTTCACATCCTTAGGAAAGCAACTTCCTCCGTAACCGATTCCCGGAAAGAGAAACCTGTTTCCTATCCTTTCGTCTGAACCCATTCCCATCCGGACTTTATCGACATCGGCTCCTACTCTTTCACAATAGTTGGCAATTTCATTCATAAATGTAATTTTCGTTGCCAAAAAGGAATTGGATGCATATTTGGTTAACTCGGAGGACTTTTCATCCATCCTTATCAATTTGGCTCCTGCGTGAGTTAATGGCAGATAAATTTTATCCATAATCTCAAATGCTTTTTGCGAACCGGCTCCGACAATAACTCTCTCCGGATTCATAAAGTCCTCTACGGCATATCCCTCTCTTAAAAATTCAGGGTTGGAAACAACATCAAATGGCACATTTGTCTTGGATTTCACCAAATTCTTAACCGTTTCGGCAGTTCCTACGGGTACGGTACTTTTATTTACAATAAGGGTATATTCTGTCATTAACTCGCCTATTTGGGCGGCTACCTTAAGCACATAAGATAGATCTGCCGAACCGTCCTCTCCCGGAGGTGTCGGCAACGCTAAAAAAATCACATTGGAAACTTTCATGGCTTCACTTAGGTCGGTGGTGAAAAACAAGCGTCCGCCTTTTATATTTCTGAGAAAAACTTCTTCCAGCTGAGGCTCATAAATGGGAACCTTCCCATTTTGCATCATTTCAACTTTTTCCTTGTTTATATCCACACAATGTACACTATGCCCTAAATCTGCCAGACATGTCCCGGAAACCAATCCTACATATCCTGTTCCTACAATTGTAATATCCATATGCTAACTATTAAAAAACATCATTAAAGTTCGACTTTTTTACGGGGTTTTTAACTATTCCTATATCCATAAACTATATTTTTTATTACTTTGATTCATATTTAAAAGAGTCTGTATCCGATTCCCCAGAAAATGGAAACATTTGCCGTTCCTTTATCTTTCCCATAACCCGGAATAACCAAATTATTTGCATCTTCCTGTTTTTTTGAAAAGATAAGAAATTTCGGCTTAATTACAAAATCAATGTAAAAAGGAGTGGTTCCTATCTGCACTTTAGCTCCGGCAACGGCTTCCATCCATCCGGAACTGACACCGGCTTCGGGGAAAGACCCTTCTCCTGCCACTCGTACCTGTCCTTCCGAATTCATCCCCTTTACAGGATACTTTTTTATCTCTTGTTTATACGGTGAAAAACCTATTCTTGCTCCTATATAAAAACCTTCTCCCGCAACTTCATAATCATTGGTCAAAAAATAGTTAACGCCTAATGCCCCGAATATTCCTTTTGCATATACTTCCCAATCATTTTTCTTATAGATATTCTTTTCATATCCTATCTCAGCCACTGCCACCCACCGATTTTTAATTTTATAAGAAATAAATCCGCTATAATTCTTTTTATCCGAAAAGAACCCCGCCACAGGATTTAGTAAGTCAACTCCTATAAACACCTGTGTTTTGTTTGTTGATATGGAGTCGGAACTTACTGTCTGGGCGAAGCAGAAAATCCCCATCAGAAAACTAGTAACTAATACGTAAATTCGTCGATGATTCATTGTGTATTTCTGTAGTTAGTGGGGTTATAGACTTAATATTGGTAAGATAAGAGCCTTCATAAGTTACCTGATTATACAGGACTTTAAATCCGCAGGCTTTTGAAACGAATTTATGCTCGGTTTGGTATCTTACGGTTATACTGTTTTTATCCGAATCGAGGGTGTTGGCACTATCATAAAAGTAATAAACGGTTTCATTTGATAAGGCATTTAATGTAATTTTAATGCTGTCTTTTCCTAAAAATATCCCTTCCTGAGAAATAGTTCCATCTGCATTTTTTCTGTCAACGTATAGACTATTTTTCTTGTATTTACTTCCCAAACTGTCCAGAACTATCGTCAAACGGGGGGTTGTAACTTCGTTACAAACATCATCGTCTATACAAGAGTAAATGAATACTAAAGTAAGGAAGAGGAATGCTGATAAATTTATTTTTTTCCGAAACATACTTTTATCTTAGTTTAAGAAGCGCAACGCTTTCTACATGATGGGTTTGAGGAAACATATCTACTGCCTGAACTTTCACCACCCGATATTTTTCCTTCATCAGTTCCAAATCTCTCGCCTGTGTGGAGGAGTTACAGCTGACATATACTACCTTTTCCGGAGCAATTCTTAAAATAGTTTTTACGACATTTTTATGCATTCCGTCTCTGGGAGGGTCTGTAATAATTACATCCGGATGTCCGTTTTCCAGAATAAATTCATCTGTAAAAATATCTTTCATATCTCCGCAATAAAAACGACAATTCCGTATATTGTTATATTCAGCGTTCTCTTTTGCAGCAATAACCGCTTCCGGAACCGCTTCAACTCCGATTACGCTTTTTGCCTTTTTAGAAACAAACTGGGCAATAGTTCCCGTACCTGTATACAAGTCATATACCGTTTCATCACCTTTCAGTTCGGCAAAATCCCTTGTAATTTCGTACAGTTTGACCGCCTGTTCATAATTGGTCTGAAAGAATGATTTCGCCCCTATCTTAAATTTCAATCCTTCTATTTCCTCCATTAAAAATCCTTCTCCTGAAAAAATACGTATGTCCAGATCATAAATACTGTCATTACCTTTAGGATTAACAGCATAGACAATTGTTTTTACCTCCGGAAATCTCTCCTGAATGAATGACAACAACTTTTTTATCTGCCTTTCATCTTCTCTGAAAAACTGAACTAATATCAATAATTCATTTTTAGAGTTTGACCGTATCATCAAAGTTCTCAGAAAACCTTTTTGCTCCTTAAAATCATAAAATTCCATATCTTGCTCCAAAGCAAATTCTTTCACGGAATTTCTAATCTTGTTTGAGGGTTCTTTCTGTAAAAAACATTCCTTTAAATCCAGAACCTTATTCCATTGTTGAGGGATATGGAACCCCAGAGCTTCCTTATCCTTTATCTCTTTACCTGACCGTATTTCCTCAAAGGTCAGCCACCGGGAGCCGGAGAAAGAAAACTCCATCTTATTCCGGTAATTATACTGTTCCCGTGAAGGATATATGGGTAATTCCAAAAAACCGTCTATTTTTCCTATCCTTTTTATATTGTCGTAAACTTCTTTTTCCTTATATTCCAGTTGTTTTTCATAGGAAAGATTCTGCCACTTACATCCTCCGCAAATTCCAAAATGCATGCATCTGGGCTTTACCCGATCCGGTGAATAGTGTAAAAAATCAAGGACGTTGGCTTCGTAATAATTCTTTTTGGATTTTACTACCTGCACATCTACAACATCTCCCGGAATTGCATGAGAAACCAGTACCGTCTTCCCCTCTTCTGTCCTGCCTATTGCAACTCCCTTAGCTCCTGCTGTGGTAAGTTCAAGATTCTTTAATTGAATATTTTTTTTTCCTCTCAATTTTAGGATTTAAAATTAAATCACAAAAGTACGGAAAAAATTGTGGTTTATAAAAAACTCAACATACCTTGAAAATGAACCGTTTAAATAATTTTTGCTCAAGCTAAAAAACCATGCATTTTTTCAAAAAAATCCTTTATATTTGGAAAAAATTATTCTAAAGTAATTACTCTAAAATGAATTTATTATCAGACCGTATCAACCGTCTTAGTTATTCTCAAACCTTTGTGATGTCTAACAAAGCGCGAGAATTAAAAGCTCAGGGAGTCAATGTGATTAGTTTGACTTTGGGAGAGCCTGATTTCGAAATCCCTGAATTTGTAAGGGAATCTGCAATTAAGTCCATTAAAGATGGAGTGAAATCTTACACTCCTGTGCCGGGTTATCTTGAATTAAGAAAAGCCATTGCCAATAAATTTAAGCGTGATAATAATTTAGATTACAAGCCGGAACAGATCATTGTTTCCAACGGAGGAAAACAATCTATTATCAATGTATTGCTTTCAGTCGTAAATGACGGAGACGAGGTTATCGTTCCCAGCCCTTACTGGGTAAGTTATTACGAAATGGTAAAACTCGCCGGAGGCGAAAACATCGTGGTGGAAACTACTATCGATACCGATTTCAAAATTACTCCGCAACAATTGGAAAAAGCAATTTCTCCAAAAACCAAAGCCTTTTTATTCAGTTCCCCCTGCAATCCTTCAGGAACGGTTTATACTAAAGAAGAACTTCACGCCTTAGCTAAAGTACTGGCTAAACATCCGAATATTATCATTATCTCTGATGAAATCTACGAATATATCAACTACGAGGGGAAGCATGAAAGCATAGCTCAATTTCCGGAAGTATTTGAACAAACGGCAACGATAAACGGAGTATCCAAATCCTATTCTCTTACCGGATGGAGAATCGGATATATGGGAGCCCCCAAATGGCTGACCGATGCTTGTGATAAGATTCAGGGACAAATGACCTCCGGAGCCAACTGCATTGCACAAATGGCGTCCATAACTGCAATAGAAGCAGACCCTTCGGTTATTGACTATATGATAGAAGGATTTAAAAACAGACGGGATTTGGTTTTCAAACTATTACAGGAAATTCCGGGATTTAAAGTTAACAAACCCGCCGGAGCTTTTTATTTCTTTCCGGACATTTCCGCCTATTTTGGAAAAACCATTCATGGACATAAGATAAACAACTCCGATGATTTTGCTTTGATGCTGTTGGAAGAAGCGCATGTTGCAACCGTAGGAGGGGTTTCTTTCGGAAATGCCGACTGCATTCGATTGTCTTATGCCGCCTCCGAAGAAGAACTTACAGAAGCCTTAAAGAGGATAAAAGAGACTTTATCCTGAATTGACTAGCTTGGAGTTCGGTTTAACACATTGTAATTCTCTTTGGATTGGAGTATGATGAAAGATAATTGAATAATGTCGCATCCCTCCGGGATGTCGTTATGGGCGGGGTAATCATTTAAAATTCAACGAATTACAGCTTTTTTTAATTTCTTATCCCGAACTCAGGTTAAGTATTAAAAAGTAATCTTATAAGTTCCGGAAACAGATTGAGTTCCTTTATCTGCTTTTACATACTGTTTTATCCAACGGATTCCGGTAGCTACGAGGCAGGTATTGCTCGTCCCTGATTTACGGCTTGCGGAAATAACCGTTCCGTTTTTATCCACCGTATAAGAAAATACAATAGTTCCGGAACCGGTGCAGTCATGACCGGGAACTTTTCCTCCTCTTCCCATCGTTCCGGGTATAAAACTGATTAAATTCCTTCCATTCCCAATTCCTTCTCCACCGCTTCCGCTCCCTCCTGTTTCCACTCCCTGATTTTGTCCGGGTCTTCCTCCGGTTCCTTCTCCGGTAGATGTGGTGCTTTTTCCTTTCCCACTTATCAAAGCCCCTACGGCATCTTTCCCTTTGGTACTGCCTCCGGTATCTCCCTCTCCTGTTCCCGACTTTGCATCGGATTTTTTGGAAGTATTTTTTGAAGTGGTTGTAGTGGATTTGGCATCCGTCTTTTTGACATCCGTTTTTTTGGAAGCAGCAGAAGCATTCTCTTTAGAATCAGGGTCTGAGAGATATGGCTTGTCTTCCTGTTGAGAAGATGATGAAAGATCAGTAGAACTTTCGGTTGAAAGGTTACCGCCCTTACCGGCTAATACTGCTTGTTCAACAGGTTCTTCTTCGCCCAATCCTACTTTATCCGTTCCGTAATTGGCTCCCAAATCATCTTCCATTTCAAAACTAATATCAATATAAGTGGGAGGAGTGATCGTTACAAAAGAAGTTTTGTATAGCAGGATAAAGGTCAACGTAACTCCGGAAATAAGAAATGTAATAAAACCACTTGTCAGTCGTTCTTTTTTATTGGTTGTGTATTGTATCTTATTGCTCGCTACGTATGGATTCTTCATCGGAAATATGAGGATTGGTTGCAATCAAAATTTTATATTTATTCCTGTTGGCTATGTCCATTAAATATATAACATCTTTATGCAAAGCATCTTCGTCTGCCGCAATAACAAAGGTAGGAGAAGGATTGGACTTGATGAACAATGCCTTTAAAGCAGGTTCTATCTGTTCTTTGGCTATTTCCTCTTTGTTCAAAAAGTATTTACCTTCAATAGAAACCGCCACATATACTCTTTCTGCCGGCATTTCCTGTCCTTTTGCATTCGGGAGTTTTACACTCAGTGCAGATTGGTTGGCAGAAGCGGTCAACATAAAAAAAGTCAGTAACAGAAATATAACATCCGTGATAGATGCCATACTAAATTCCGGAGAAACTCTATTTCTACTTTTCAGCTTCATAATCTAGGGTTGAGTAACCGGTTTATTCAGGATGTCAAGGAAGTCAATAGCGGTCAGTTGCAGGGAATATACCGTCCTGTCTATTTTTATAACCAGTATGTTATAAAATAAATACGCCAATAACCCTACAATTAATCCGGCAGCCGTATTCGCCATAGCGGTATAAATCCCTCCGGCTAACATCTGTGCACTTGCCTGATCCTGAGAACTCGTTGCAAAGAATGCAATAATCATTCCTATTACGGTTCCTAAGAATCCGAGCATGGGAGCGGCTCCTGAAATAGTTCCCAAAACCCCGACATTTTTCTCCAATTCAAAAATTTCCAATTGGGCGGTATTTTCTATGGCATCACTAATATCGCGGGTAGATTTCCCTATCCTCATCAAGCCTTTATACAATATCCGTCCTTCAGGGGTATGTGTCCTTTTGCACAAATCTAAGGCTGCTTCTATCTTTCCCTCATGAATAAGGTCTCTAACATCATTCAGCAATCCTGAATTTTTATTGGAGAATTTTTTTATTACAAAAAACCTTTCAAAAAACAGGTAAAGAGAAAGCACAAATAAGGCGAAAAGGCAGATCATAACAAAAGTTCCTATCGCTCCTCCGTGTGTTATCATTTCCATTAGGGAAAATTCCTTTGTCTTGACTTCTCCTGCCTGAGTCATTATCGTTTGTACTGTCTGTACTGCCTGCAAAGAATCATTCATATATAAAGCGTTTTTTTGGTATAAAGATTATTTATAGTAACTATGCAAAGGTAAAAATTATTGTTATGGATTAATATAATTAATTACATAAGATAAAAAGAAAAATATAAAGGCTTATATTTGAAGTTCATCTTCTCTTATTTGTTCTACTTCCACTCCGGCTCCTTTTAAGAAATCAATGCCTGAAGTATCGGAATATTGATCTATATAAACTATACGTTTAATCCCTGCCTGATGAATCAGCTTGCTGCATTCCCGACAAGGGGATAATGTAACATATAAAGTAGCACCTACACAGGACTGAGTGGAAGAAGCTACTTTTAGTATGGCATTTGCTTCGGCATGGAGAACATACCATTTGGTATTACCGTTCTCGTCTTCACATATATTTTCAAAACCGGTAGGAGTTCCGTTAAACCCGTCGGAAATGATCATACGGTCTTTTACTATTAAAGCACCCACTTTTTTCCTTTCACAATAAGATAACTTTCCCCACTCTATAGCCATCTTAAGGTAGGCAATATCATATTTCGTTTTCATATGCTAAAAATACTACTTTTTATTGACTTTGACTATGCGACACATATTTTTTATTAGGGAGGTTACTCTTTCCCGCAGGTCGACGATAAGTGTCGTCCCTATTCTTATGATTCATGCAAGCTCAAAATCACAATTTTTTTCATAATATTTGTAGCTTAAAGGACATTTTTCAAGTTAAAAATTTCCGAATCCCTTATTATCATTAGCTTTAATTACACTCAAAGGTTATGAATAAAAAAATGTTTTTACTGCAATTAGTTCAATCACCAAGAAAAATAGAACTTATAGTTGAGTTTTTAAAGGCATAAAGGGGTTCAGAAAATATCAATG
>JAISSC010000136.1 GCA_031273305.1 Flavobacteriaceae bacterium | reverse complement strand
TGTCAATCTTATTCTCTATTACAGTACCGAATATGGCTTTTTAACTTCCGATTCTTTGAATATTAATAAAGGTGAGAATGGAAAATATCCTTCCATTTGGTTTTGCGGCCCGAATGTTTTTTCAAATGCTTTAAAGAACGGACTGAAAAATAAAAAGATTCCCTTGCATATCTTTCATCAGGAATTATTTGAAATGAGATAAAAATTAAAAACGGTTATTATCAAGGCAGAATGTTGGAATATTTTTGTAATATACTTATATTCAGGATATTAAAAATATTAAAGTTCCCCTGAAAAACTCATTTTGTTCCTGTGTTTTTTAATACCTTTACAACCTGAAATTTGGCATAACTTCGTATGGAAATAAAAGGAACTCCCCTTGAATTAGGAACCGAAAACATAGGAAAATTACTAAAAAAATACGCCATACCTGCTATTATAGCTATGATAGCTACTTCCCTTTATAACATAACAGACAGTATTTTTATCGGACATGGAGTTGGCCCTTTGGCAATTTCAGGATTAGCCATAACTTTTCCGTTGATGAATCTGGCTGCCGCCTTTGGTTCTTTAGTGGGAGTAGGAGCCTCTACCCTGCTATCCGTACGGTTAGGACAAAAAGACTACGATACTGCCAACAGTATTCTGGGAAATGTTTTTGTGATGAATTTAATTATCGGAATTGCTTTTACCATAATAACCTTACTTTTCCTCACCCCGATACTCTATTTCTTCGGAGCCAGTGAAAAAACCATCCCATACGCCCACGATTTTATGGTCATTATCTTATTAGGAAATGTAGTTACCCATACTTACTTAGGTTTAAATTCCATGCTTCGCTCAGCAGGAAAACCCAAACAATCCATGTATGCAACGATTTACACCGTAATTATTAACTTAATATTAAATCCATTATTTATCTTTGTATTCAATTGGGGAATAAAGGGAAGTGCCTTAGCCACAGTAATATCTCAAATCATGGTTTTAGCCTGGCAAATTTATTTATTCAGTGATAAAAATAATTTTATCCATTTACAAAAGGGAATATTTAAACTAAAACGAAGAATTGTAAAAGACTCCCTAGCCATAGGCATGTCACCGTTTCTAATGAATGCAGCTGCCTCTGTTATTATTAGCTTAATTAATCATGGTCTTTTAAAATACGGTGGTAATGATTTTGCCGTAGGAGCTTACGGAATCGTAAATCGCATTGCTTTCCTCTTCGTGATGATAGTACTGGGTCTAAATCAGGGAATGCAGCCTATCGCAGGATATAACTACGGAGCAGGTCTATACCCCAGAGTAACTAAAGTATTAAAACAGACGATCCTCTGGGCTACGGTGGTTATGACTATCGGATTCATCATAATAGAGTTGGTTCCTCATGCCGTTGCCTCTGTTTTCACCACTGATGATGAGTTGATAGATACAGCCTCTACCGGATTAAGAATTGTTTTTTTCTGTTATCCTGTCGTCGGATTCCAGATTGTAGTATCCGCCTTTTTTCAAAGTATCGGCATGGCTAAAAAGGCAATTCTTTTATCATTAACCAGACAAGTGTTCTTCCTGATTCCATGTTTATTTATTCTTCCACGCTTTTTTGGTATTTCCGGAATATGGATGAGCATGCCTCTTGCAGACTTATTTGCAATCGTTCTGGCTTCAGTTATGCTTTATGTACAAAGTAAAGAATTTAAAAAACAACAGTCTGACTAAATACTTATTCCAAAATTATGAGTGAAAAATATTACATTACTATCGGACGGCAGCTGGGGAGCGGAGGCCGTGAAATTGGAAAAAAGCTCGCTAATTCATTAGGTATTTCCTATTACGACAAAGAAATTATTACCCTTGCTTCTAAAGAAAGTGGTTTGAACAAACATTTCTTTAAGAAAGCCGATGAGAAGATACGTTTCACCCCTTTTGATAACTTTTTCGGGATGCAATTCTCAAAAAATTATCTGGGGAATGAGACTTTATTCGAGATACAAAGTAATATTATCCGGGAATTAGCCGAAAAACATTCTGCACTTTTTGTAGGGAGATGTGCCGATTATATATTACGGGAGTATTCTCGCCGTTTAGATATTTTTATTACTGCCGATAAAGAAGATCGTATTAAGAGAACTGCTAAACGAAAAAATATATCCCATAAAGAAGCGGAAGAACTGAATCTTAAAATCGACAGAAAAAGGAAAGAATATTACAACTTTTACAATAACAGAATATGGGGACGAGCCGATTCCTATCACCTGTGTATCAACTCTTCTACCTTAGGAATTGATGAGACGGTAAACTTTATCTTTAAATTCATCAAACAAAAACTGGAATTATAAAACAGGGTGAATCTATGGTGAACCTGCGCTCACATTAAATTAACCCGTAACCTGTTCGTTTTTTAACAAAAGTCTTATCTTTGACACAAACATAAATGTAGAAAATATGAAATTACTTGAAGGAAAAACTGCAATTATCACCGGAGCTACAAGAGGGATCGGGAAAGGAATTGCTCAGGTATTTGCTCAACAAGGTGCTAATATCGCTTTTACTTATGCTTCTTCTAAAGCTAAGGCGGAAGAATTGGAAAAAGAGCTTTCCTCTCTGGTAAAAATAAAAGGTTATCAATCCGATGCAGCCGATTTTGAAGCCACTCAGAAATTAGTAGATGAAGTTGTAAAAGAATTCGGACAGATAGATATAGTCGTGAACAATGCCGGAATCACTCGTGACAACCTTATCCTGAGGATGAATAAAGAAGACTGGGATGAAGTTATCCGGGTAAATCTGGATTCTGTTTTTAACCTTACTAAGGCAGTAACCAAACCCATGATGAAACAGAGAAAAGGTTCCATTATAAATATGAGTTCGGTGGTAGGGATCAAAGGTAATGCCGGACAAGCTAATTATGCTGCTTCCAAAGCGGGAATTGTCGGTTTTTCCAAATCCATAGCTTTAGAATTAGGCTCGCGTAATATCCGGTGTAATGTAGTCGCTCCCGGATTTATCGAAACTGAAATGACAGAGGTTTTAGATGAAAAGACCGTTCAGGAATGGAGAGACAATATCCCTCTGAAAAGAGGAGGAACTCCGGAAGATATTGCTAATGCATGCCTGTACCTTGCAAGCGACCTATCCGGCTACGTAACCGGACATGTGCTAAATGTGAACGGAGGAATGTTGACTTATTAATATTCTTAAAATATATTGCAAAAAATAGATAAAATCATTTTATCTCTTTTTTTGTCTGAATTATTTAACTATTGCAAAAACTTTATCAAACCAAAAATATAAAAAGCCTTTTTCTTTTTTAGGATCAAATTCAAAATATTCAATTTTTGTACCTACTCCTTCCTTATAGGGAGGAGATAGATAAAAATACTTGTCTCCTTCTTTAAACGTGAACTTTTCATAAGAAATATTATGCTCCTTCAGGCGGATTAAATTACTAGAAAAATTAAAACATTCTACTTTAATTATTTTATCTCTGCTCTTTATTTGTACAAATTGATAATCTATTTTTTCAGTATTATAAATATTAACAATCAAAACCGCCATCAGAATCAAAGTCAGATTGAGAAAATAAAAAAACAAAATTACCGACAAGGATTTTTTATAGATATTTTTAATAAAGCTACCTCCACCTGAAAGTTCTACTATTAACAATAATAATATCGGGATCAGATAAAAATGGGGTATATATCTGAACCAAAAAGGCTCGGGAATAATAAATACACTGATCAATAAAATAAATATAAAAAAACTTACCGATTTTTGAACCGAACTCAACTTATCCCTAATAAAGAAAAAAACCATTAAAATTAAAGTCAGGATTATAATTCCACTGTAAAAAACACCAAAGCCTCCCACTCCTATATCTGAATCTGCTAACCGATTCAGTTCTTTCTTATGTACTGTAAACGGAACTTTAAGAATATCTTTCCCATCTCCTATCTGACCTGATTTGGAAAAAAGAGAGATAGTAAATTTCTCAAACCGGTTTAAATCATTAAAATACTCCGGCACGAACGGAGTAATAATATCAAGAGAATTATCTCCCATTAAAGGATAAAACACATGTTTCCCCTCCATCAAATTAGTAATATAGGGATTAAAGTTTGTAATGGGAAAACAAATGAATCCTGTCAGAGAACAAATTATCAATGTATTTTTAAATTCCGGGAATCTCTTTTTTATTAATAAGAATATCAACATGAAAACAAGTAATATTCCTACCACCGGAATAGAAGTGAATTTTACACTCAGGGCTATTACTATACTCCCGCTTAATATAAGATAATAGATGCTTTTTTTATCCAGCATAATTAAGATAAAAGAACAAATCATACAAACCAGTGCAGAATAGAAAACCCCGTCAATATAAAAAGTAAACATCTGATATAAATTAACCGGATTTGCCGCTATCAAAAAAGCATAGATATATGCCTTATATTTTTTCAAATTTAATCTTACCAAACATACGTAAGCCAATAAAAAAGAACATACTATTAACAACAGGTTTATAGCCTTTCCTACTTCAATCCTGCCTGTTAAAATATATAGTATTGCCTGTAAAGTTTCTATCCCTTTAGGGTAATGTTTAATCCATATCCCGGCTTGGGCATGGTCTTCAAAAACAGGATTCCAACTTTCTTTTAAAAGTATAATACCTCCCTGATGATAAGATTGTCCATCGGATGACAGATCATAGAAATATCCTGATATCAGGAGACTGATTAATATAATACCTATAGATATGAATATATTTTTAATAAAACGAGAAGGTATTGGTTTTATGAGTATCCCATACACTATGCAACTGAAAATAAAAGATACCGGATAGTAATATTTTTGAATGGGATAACCTAATAAAAACCCGATATTAGAAATCAATAATGCAACAAACAACGGGAATAGAAGTAAAAAAACAATCTCGGAAAACCTTGTCTTCTGCATAATATAAATTATAAGCATTTTAATTAAAGCAAAAATAGTAATTATTATT